>JADFOU010000074.1 GCA_022562655.1 candidate division TA06 bacterium | reverse complement strand
TGGTGGAGACTTTAGTGGATGAACTACAAGAGCCAGGAATCCATCAAGTCCAGTGGGAAGGAATGGGTCATGCAAGTGGTATTTACTTCTATCGCCTTAAAGCCCAATTCGGGCAGGCTGGCAACTTCATCGCCACAAGGAAATTGATCCTTTTGCGGTAGATGAAAAGACCTCCAGATAATTGATAAAAGAGAAGTCTTAGAAAGTCACTAGTCAAGTCGAAAATCCCTCGCGAAGCCGGGGGTCGTAGATCCTTCGAGTATTCGTAGCTCATTAGAAGCCTGTCCTCCGAAGCCGCCAAGGCGAAGGAGGGGGCACCATTCCTACCTCTTCAGAGTTCATCCGTCTTTGAATTCACGGTCGGAGACTCCCCGCTTTCAATGAGCTGTTGGATGATTGGGTGATCGGCTAAGAGCTGACTTTCGTTGACGTTGAATAGGACAGGCGTGAGCCCCACATCTGCGGCACTTATCAAGCTTTCCGCTCTCTCACCGATGAAGAGGAGTTGTTCGGGAACAAGACCGTGCTGCTCGATAAGATCCTTGAAGCTACCCGTGCCTTCGGATTTCCGCACGCCGATCTCATGGGAATAGATTTTTCCATCACAGAGTTCCCCATAGCCAGCATTCACGAGAAGCTGTTGCAGATTTTCCGCGAACTTCTGGGATTCCTCCAAGAGGAGCCAGATCTGGTAGCCGCGCTCTTTTAAATATTGGGCCAGCTCGAGGGTCGGAGGTTCCAGTTTATGGCTTTCGAGGTAGGTACTGTGAAGCTGCTCGATTCGTTCTGGGGTTTGCGGCTGCTTATAACGTTGTAGTACACGTTTCCAGACCTCATCCATCGGGAGTTCACCGCGCTCGGCTTGCTGGTAATCTTCGTGTTGTACGATCTCCCTATAGAGTGCTAAGGGATCCTCAGCGCTTCGCTGGAGTATTTTGGCAAACGCCTCACCTGTCTGACGCCTATTCTTATGGAACAGCACGCCGTGCGCATCGAAGAACAACCCCTGATAGGGGTTAAGCGCATAACGCTCAAGACCAAGTTTCTTTTCCAGGGCTTCTTGCAACGCAGGGACAAGGTTTTGCTCGATCACAGGCGCAACATTGTGCTCGGGATTGATGACAAACTGGACTAACCGCTTTAGCTGTTCTCTGAGAAATTCTTCCTGACTTTTCCCGCGGACCTCAGCCGTCTTCAGATAGCCCCCAAAAATAGTGTTCAGTATGACGGACAGTGCTCCTTCCGTCTCCTTAAAACGGAAATCTGTCAAGAGCGTATCGCGCACCTCCTCAAAGGCCTCAAGGATTGGGCCAAGCGCTAAAGGTGGGGGGGGAGCAGACGGTTTCTCTTCCGCCTTCTTCTTAAGCTCCGGCTCTTCACCAATGCTCACTTCTTTTTGCAGAGAGCTCAGGACTCTACTGATTATGGGGACGTCCTCTTTTTTGGCAGCTGCGGTTTCAAACGAGGGTACCTGTGGTAAATGGAGGGACTCCGCTTTACCGCTTTGGATCCAAGCGATTGCTCCCTCTAAACATAAAACCATCCACTCATAAAAGGCGTCTAACTTGACAGGGGTGGTTTCACCTACATTCCCTACAACGCTTACAGAAATGTTGACCTTCGGTTCGGAAAACGAGACGCCCCAATGCACAGACCATCCTTGCGCTGTGTCAATCACCTTGACCCCATCGGCTCTCACCACTTGAATCGAAGGCGAAGTGACGTAGCGCTGTCTGAGTGTCTCCCAAACAGCATCCAAGGCTCTCCACTTCATCTCATCCGATAATTCGACTTCTCCGCTCTTAAAACCCTTGACTTCTGGGAAAGCCTTCCCCATAGCTTTCAGGAAGTCCTCTGCCGTATGTCTGCTTTCCGGAACGTCGTTGAGGAGATTCTTGAGTATTGCCTCCAGCGCCTTTACTTCTTCAGGTGTTAACGCATCTTGAATGGCGGGATTGACCTGGCTCAGCGGTTCAGCGACCTTTCTTAATATGGGAACAGTGACATCCTCCACACTCATGCGGAGCATAGCCATCACACTCTGTCCTGGCAGGAATGGAGAGTCACCCGCCACCAGCTCGTAGAGTAAGACTCCTAAAATCCAAAGATCACTCTTGGGACCTGCATGTTTTGCACCCCATCGCAATTCCTCTGGCGATGTATAGGCTGGCACACTCAGTATGCCTGCCTGCGTATATGCTGTACCCGTCGAGCGCTTGACGGAACCGAAACCCGTGAGTGTGATTCTTCCCTTGGCATCCAGGAGGATGTTCTCGGGGTTGAAATGGAGACGATAGAATCCAAGGGCGTGTAGGTACTGGAGTGCTTCACCAATCTGTCGTGCCAAGATGAGGGCACGAATGAACTGTCCACGATTTGTGGGTGGGTTTTCACGATATTGTTTGAGCAGGTTCTCCAAAGGAAGTCCACGAAAATCATCCAAAACCAAATAGAATCCCACTTCAGGATCAAAATAAAATACTTTCCCTCTCGCTTTGATGAAGTGCGGGTCCTGTAGGAGGGCTGCCGTGGATGCAGCGACGACTTCACGCCACAGTCGGCCTTTCAGTGTGGATGGACCCACGTCGTCTGTTGTCATCCCTAATACTTTAATCACGACGCTCTGGCCGTTCGGATCTTGGGCTCTATATAATATCCCAGAGGACCCTTTGCTCAGCGGCTCGTCGAAGTAGGCCGTCAAGCCATCAATCGAGCCAGTCTGTGTTCTCACCTTCTTCTCGATGACTCCAAGATTAAAGAGTTCTGTTTTTTCGAGAGCTTTGTGGAGAAACATCTCCTCAACCTTAGCGCCCAGATCGTATGTCGGCAAACTCTGCTGGTCTGGGGGAAGATATGTTTCGATGCCGAGATTCACTTCCACGATCTTCTCATGTACGGCTATGACGAAGCGAGCCACATCTGCTCGATCCACAGCATCTTTGTCGAGATTGAAATCGCTTACGAGTTCGCCAAAGATCCTATCGATTGTTTTTAGAGCCGTTTTCTCATCAGCATAGTCGAGATTTTTTTCCTTGTCTTCTAACGGCATAGAAAAACCTCCTCATACTTCGTGGATGATGGGCAATTATAACCCATCCCAGCGAAAATGTCAAGACAGCATGACACCGAAACCCGAAACCGAAGAAACCCCTTCCTCCCTCTTCCATGAAACTTCTTCCTTGTCCATCTGAAGGTGCTCCATGTACAAGATACTTCTTTATTGACTGACCTTTTCAGGGGGGATATAATCAGATAAAGATTCATTTTAAATGGATTCCGCCTCCCTGGCCGACCCAGCTCAAGGGTGAGGAAGGAAGTATCGGGCTCGGTAGGCGGACCGAAGTTTCAATAAACTATTTTGAATCAAAATGAGATAATGAGCCACAAGGGAGTTCAGATCTCGAATAAAAGGAAAACAGAGAGAGGGGTTGTCCTCATTTTAGTGATCCAGATGGGTATGGTGATCTCCCTCCTCATAAGCGCCTGGCTCATCTCGATCCAGGGAAGAACCCATTTCCTCTCTCAAAGGCGAGAAAGGCTCAAGGCTTACTATACGGCTGAGGCGGGACTGAATAAGGCGATATGGACCCTGAAACGAAATCCGAAGTGGAGAACCCACAACTCTACAGGGAATTTGTCTCGACTGAAAGAAGATCCATTCCTCATGGATAGTCTCTTCACAACAGGGACAGGAGAATGCCTCATCTCCGTTGTGGATCGGGGAACGGGGGCAGAGATCACTGCAACAGGGATCTCCGGAGAGTCCTCAGCAACTCTAAGTGCCTTGATGATTGTTCGAAAGGACAAGGGTTTCTATTTTCTCCCTTACAAATCCATGGGACAGGAAAAGACGAAATGAATGAAAAAGGATTCACCCTGATGGAAATGTTGGTGGCGATCCTCCTGATCAGCATTCTCCTCCTTCCCCTTCTCACGGTCCTTCACAAAGAGTTGACCTCTGACTATCGAATCCATATCCTTCAATTGGCCCTCTCTTTAGCCCAGGGAGAGATGGAAGAGGCTTTGGATGTCAAATTTATGGAGAGGGCGATAAAGGATCGGACGAGGGAAGTTCACTTGGGAAACCACTCCTTCCGAGTGGTGAGGGATGTCGTAGATGGGGAAGGGAAAGGGGAGCCTCCTGGTGGGACTGACCCCTTAGAGATTAAGGTGAGGGTTTATCACAGTCACGAGGAAGTACCCATCGCTCGACTCATCACTTTAAAAGAGGAGTGGTAAAACATTAAAAATTGACAATGCAAAATGCGAAAAAATTCAAAATCTGCAATTCGAGAATGAATCCCCCTAAGGCGGATGTCCTCCCCCGGTCTACTTCAGGGTTTGCCCTGATAGAGTCTCTTGTGGCGCTAACCATCCTCTCCTTCCTCCTCTCCCTTCTGGTTTACATTTATATTCACACCCTCAAAGTGGTGGAGGCTGGAGAGAAGAGGGCTTCTCTGGAGATGACCACTCAGATCGTTCTGGATCACCTTGTGAATGAAATCACCCAGTCCAACCTCCTCCTCGCCAAGCTGGAGGAGGTTCGAATCGGAGTTTACGAAAAGGTAGGGGAGGAGGAGATGGAAATCCTTGGTAAAGGCAAGTTTCTAAGACCCATTTATGAGGAGAGGCCGGTCACCTATGGTCGAAAGGATGAAGAACTCTTACGAAATGGGAAGAGGATTCTCCCTCCGGGGGTTAGAGTGAAGACCTTCCGATTCAACTACTGGGGCTATGACCCGATTCGTCTGTATAAAGGGCGGGTGGACTTTGATGGGCTTGACCACAATCAAGATGGAGAGCTCTCCCAAGGAGAGGAGGGGTCCGTCACGATGATCCAGGTGGTTCTGGAAGTCTCGAAAGGTTCTCATAGTGTTTTTCTTCAGACATCGAAACGAATGGTTCAGGCTTTGGGAGACGCAGTCGTGAGGAGATAAGGATGAAAATGAAGTCAGTGGATTCACCGGATGGTTCGGATGATAAGAACGATGTTGGAAACCATTTGACACCCCTTCTTGATCCTGTTATAGTAATTTTAACCGAATCGAAGATCTCTATAGAAATTTAACCATTTAACTAATTACCATTTAACCAATCTCAATGATCTCTTTCCAATCGGTCACCAAATCCTTTCGGGAGGGGTTAACTGCCCTCATAAGGGTGAACTTTACCATTGAGAAGGGGGAGTTTCTCTATCTCATAGGACCTACGGGCTCCGGCAAATCTACCCTTCTCCGCCTGATCTACTTCGACCTCCTCCCTTCAGCAGGAGAAGTCAGGGTTGCAAACTACTCCTCTTCGTCAATCAAGCGGAAGGAGATCTCCACTCTTCGGAGGAAGATCGGGGTGATCTTTCAAGATTCTAAACTCTTGAAAGATCGGAATGTCTACGAGAATGTCGCCTTTGCCCTCCAGGTGATCGGGACACCCAGGAGAGAAGAGGCGAAGCGGGTCTTAGAGGTACTTGGAAGGGTAGGTCTCACTCAGAAACGACATGTGTACCCCTACCAATTGTCTGGAGGAGAACAGCAGAAGGTCGCTATCGCACGGGCTCTTGTCCGAAATCCCTTCATTCTCTTAGCCGATGAACCTACGGGAAATTTAGATCCGGAGAGCAGTGATGAAATCCTCTATCTTTTAAAGGATATTCATACCAGTGGAACCGCTGTAGTCCTCTCCACCCACCATCATGAGCTAACCAATAAAAACCCCTTTCGGATTCTTCGGATCCAACTGGGAGTGGTTACTGAGAGTTCATAAAAATAGCATATTAAAATTAGCATATCAAAATTAGTCCGCCTGCCGAGCCCTTCATACTCTCCCAACCCTCGGCCAGGGAGGCGGACTAACTTTGCAATTTGAAATAAATCCATTATAATGGGATGAGTTACGCCTTAAAAGAAGGGTTCAGGGGTCTTGGGAGGGATCGACTTCAGAGCCTCATCGCCATTGGGGTCACCACAGCCTCCCTCTTCATCTTTGGGATCTTTCTTCTGGTCACTCGAAACCTCCAGAAATTTGTGGATGTCGCTCGGGAGAAGGTCGAGATCTCCGCCTATCTCCAGGAGGATCTTTCGAAAAGAGACCTTGAAAACCTTCAAGGAAAGATCAAAGGGTTTGTTGGCATAAAGGAAGTCCTCTATATCTCGAAAGAGGATGCCCTCGAGATTCTCACAGAGGACCTTGGCGAGGACTCCGATCTCCTGAATGCCTTAGAGATCAATCCACTCCCCCCTTCATTCAAGATCAGCCTCCACCCCAGTCACAAAGAGTCGGAAGAAGTGGGAGCACTTGCCCATCAGATTGAGGGTTTTGAGGGGGTTGTGGAGGTGGATTTTGGGGAGGAATGGGTGGAACGTTTAGACCAATGGATTCAGATCTTTTTCATCGTAGATTTAACCATGGGATTCCTCATCGGTGGGGCTTCCCTTTTCGTGATCTTCAACACCATTCTCTTCACTGTTTTTTCCAAACGGGAAGAAATCGAGATCATGAGTCTGGTGGGGGCAACTGAGGGATTTATCCGGAGACCTTTCCTGGTTGCAGGAAGCCTCTATGGTCTCCTTGGAGGAGGACTAGCCGCCCTTTTGATCCTGGGACTCACCCATCTGGCTAGAACCCGACTCCCGGAAATCGCATCTTTGGAAGGCGAGTTCCTCTTCGGGATTGTCGGGTTCGGACTCCTTTTGGGCCTTGGGGGAAGCAGCCTTTCTGTCCGAAGATTTGTCAAGATATGGCCGAAGTGAATTGGATAATGGGTTAAATGGTGAGTAGTTAAATAGTCAAATTTAACCCTTTGACATCTCAACCAATGGGAAATCGAATTGTTGTTGCCATGAGTGGCGGGGTGGACAGTTCCGTCGCCGCCCTCCTCCTCAATGAAAGAGGGTATGAGGTCATCGGTATCTCGATGAAACTCTATGACGGATCCAGGTGCTGTACCGCCGAGGATGTTCGGGATGCCAAGGAAACAGCCGCCATAGGAGGATTCCCTCATTATACCGTCAATTTCAAAGGAATCTTCGAGAAGGAGGTGGTCGATTATTTTGTAGAGGGGTATCTCAAAGGGGAGACCCCCAACCCCTGTGTCCTCTGCAACCAGCAGGTGAAGTTCAAAGCCCTTCTGAAAAGGGCAAAGGAATTGGACGCTCAATTCTTAGCCACGGGTCATTATGCCAGAGTTGTTTATGATGGCTCAACCGAGAGGTGGCTTCTCAAGAAAGCGAAAGATTCCGAAAAGGACCAGTCGTACTTTCTGGCAACCCTCAGTCAGGAAGTTTTGAAGCATCTCCGCTTCCCCCTGGGGGGGTATACCAAGAAAGAGGTGAGGGAGATCGCGCGAAAGAAGGGTCTCCGGTTCGCTCGCAAGCAAGAGAGTCAGGATCTCTGTTTCATTTCGGAGGAGGGCTATCCCAGCCTTCTCCAAAAGAGAGCGACCGTACCCGATTCGGGTATACAAGAAGGAGAGATCGTCAATTCGGCTGGAGAAGTTTTGGGAAGACATTCCGGCATCGCCAACTACACCATCGGGCAGCGGCGTGGTCTGGGTGTGGCAGCGGGAAGACCCCTCTATGTAACCCGACTTGATCCTCTTGAAAATCAGGTGATTGTTGGGGAAGATCGAGACCTCCTCAAGAAGGAATTAATCGCTAAGGATGTGAACTGGATCGCCAAATCCCCCTTCATTTCCCCCTTTACCAAGGGGGGAACGGAGACTCTCACCGAATCGATCACCGTCTCCGCCAAGATCCGTTCTCGCCATGAAGGGGCGAAGGCACGGATAGAGCCCCTCAGTACCACAGGCATCCCTGCCTGTGAGGACTCTGCCGACCCCGATCTCCATGCCCGACCCTCGGCCGGGAAAGTCCGTGTCATCTTTGAGGAACCCCAGCGAGCCATTACCCCTGGACAACTTGTTGTCTTTTATCAGGACGATGTTGTTCTGGGAGGGGGGTGGATCCAGGGGGAAAAGGATTCTAATGGAGAAAGTCTATAAACTGATTGCCGATGGGCTTGTATTGAGGAATGGAGCAGTTCTTCTGGTAAAATATGACTTTACGCCAGATGGCCAAGAGGGATGGTTTCTTCCTGATGACCTCTTAAAATATGGGGAAGCCCCGGAGAAGGCTCTTCATCGGATTTTGAAGGACCAGACGGACTTAACAGTGAAATCCGCAAAACTAGCGGAAGTGGAGTCGTTTATAGGGAAAGACAAATCCTGGCATCTGGTTTTTCATTATCAAGTGGAAGTCTCGGGAGAGGAGCGAAGGGGGGAAGGGGTCAAGGACTTGAAATGGTTTCCCCTAAATGAACTCCCTCCTGCCAAAGAATTCGCTCATCACGGTTGGGGCAGGTCAATCATTCAAAGATTGACAAAAAAATAAATCAGTAGGGGGCAGGTTACAACCCCGCCCCTACATCCAAATCATTTATTATGTTCGAACATTCGAATGTTCTAATGTTAGAATGTTCGAACATACGAACATATAAATATTTGAATCTCTTTATATGTATACCAACAGAATACTTCGACAGATC
>JADFOU010000073.1 GCA_022562655.1 candidate division TA06 bacterium | reverse complement strand
ATACGGACACCGTCACTTCCTACGCCAACGCCCGGGAAAGCAACGGCAACCTGACGCCGGACGGCAACGTGCAGGGGGCGGCCACGCTGCTCGACGATCCAGTGACGCTGGCCGTCAACACGGCTGAGGATCTGCTGTTCGTGGCCAATTTCGGTCTGAGCGATGAGATCCTGGTGTATACCAGCGCGTCGACGTCGAGCCTGAACGGGAACCTTGCTCCGACCCGGATCATCACCAGCACGGACATCGAGGATCCCATCGGCATCAACTTCGGGGCCAACGACGACTTGTATGTGGTCAATTCCTTCCTCAACAACATCGTGGTCATCGCCGGAGCCAGCGAGGTGAATGGGGACGTGGCCGCGACGCGAATCATTGACAGCGGCGCTTTCGGCCTGCTCTTCGATGTCTTCATCGACAGCAGCGACACCATGTACGTGGTGGACGCCGGCGGCTTCATCTACACCTTCAACAACGCATCGACACTGAACGGGAATGTCGATCCGGACTTTACCTTGACGGTTCCGCCGGCCAATTTCTTGACGGCCATTGTTGTCGATTCCAATGGCACCGGCTACATTGCGGACAGGTTTGAGAACGCCATTTACTCGTACGACGACATCGCCACGCTCAATGGGGCGCTGAATCCGGATCGGATCATCCAGGGAGATCAAACTCAGTTGAATGGGTCGATCCGCCTCTTCCTAGACGAGTAGCGTCGGCCACATCTCATTATCCACCCGGTTGACCCAGGCCGGTGCCGCAGAAACGGCACCGGCCTCTGTTTTCCGTCGCGTCGCTCATACTGCTTCTTGGAGGGGCGAATCATCCGTGGGATCAATGGGGTCAAGTTAATTCGTGACTGTCCCGAACAATCCCCATTCGACTCGCCCCTCGCCAAGCTCGGGGCTCGCTCATGGCAGGCCAAAGAGTCGAATGTCCTGTCATCGACTCCGAGGTCGCTCAGACTCGAGGAGAGCACGTCGAAGGACCATCAGCTGGCTTTCAGCCATATTAAGCGAAAGGTGTGACCCGAAGCCTTGCGCGTAGGGGTACAATAAAAGACTTTCATTATTGAATATAATTCAATACTCTCGTTCTAATATCCTGATAAGTCGAGGGAACTCTTTACGGATTTCAAGCGTCTAAAGAACAAGAACATATAGAAAATATTACGAAAATGATCAATGAAAAAACCCTGAAGTGGATCTCTGGGACCTCCCCGAATCGGGAGTCCCTTGTGTCTCTGCGGCTTCTTCTTTTTTTCATTTTTCTTTTCTCATTTTTCATCGCAGACAAAGGATGGGGAGATCTGACCGGGGAACAATTCCGTCGGTTGAAACAGGTCACCCCGGAGTTCCAGCAAAAGGTCCGTCAAAAAGAGGAGGAACTCCTGAGAAGGCATCCTGAACTCCGGAAGATGATCCACATCCCCAACCCGGAGAATGTCCTTGAGAGGATCCGCGAAGAGAAGTTGAAGCGATACTCACCGGAAGTGGCTGCGATGATTCCGGACACGGTAAAGATCCTTGCCATCCGGGTGGATTTTCTACTGGAAGTCCCCGACAATGATTGTACCACAGGCAATGGGAAGTTCGATCTGGATGGGAACAATGAGCCTAAATGGATATATATCAAAGAGAACGGTGTCATCGTAGATAGCTTCCACAACCTCTGCTACGATCCTCCCCATGACAGTGTCTATTTCGAGCGTCAACTGGAGGCAGTGAGGAACTATTATTTGGATACATCAGATTCGACCCTCGAACTCGTATCCACGGTGGTGCCTGCTGGGAATGAGTCGGCCTATACCCTCTCCAATCACATGGCTTTCTATGGGGACCCCCAGCGGATCGGCGATGGACTGGTCTTTCTCCTCATCGATGCCATTAAGGCGGCAGATGATGACGTTGATTTCAATGACTACGATGTCTATATTCTCTTCCATGCAGGTTCTATGTGGCAGACAGACTTTTTCTTTAATACCAACTGTGACATCCCCGCTGTCTTTATCGGATTTATCGGTGGAGGACTCCCAACGGACGATGGGAAAGAGATCACAGGGGCTGTCATCTACAGCGAAACCGCCTTCCAGGATTTCCCCTGTACAGGGTTTATGCAGGGGGGGCTCGTCCATGAGGTCGCCCATGCCCTGGGAGGAGGGGTGAAAGCGGCCAAGGTGATCCCAGATCTTTATGATATCACATTCCAAACACCCGGGATGGGCGGGTGGAGTCTGATGGGGTCAGGAAACTGGAACCTCTCTGGATTGGTTCCTCCCCACCATGACGCCTGGAATACCACCCAGTTCGGATTTATCGACCCCCTGGTAATAGACCGCAATACAGACTCTGTAGTTGTCTGGCGCCGAGGGGCAGATACCCCTGGAGTGACCAAGATCGTCAAGATCCCCATCAACTCCCATGAATATTTCCTCATTGAAAATCGATTCGTCTTTCAAGCGGATACAACCTTTAAGAATGGCAACCCTGACTCAAGCGACTTTCGTGTCTGGAAGGAATTCGTCCTGGTGAATGTCAACGATTACGATTTCTCCCTTCCTCCCGATGTGGGGAAAGGCGGACTTGCCATCTGGCATATTGACGAGGATATCACGGAGGACGACACCCTGCGAATTTACAGTGAGATCAATATCGGGGGAAGGACCTTCGGGGTGGATATGGAGGAAGCAGATGGGGTTCAGAACTTCCAAACCCCCTACTTCCAGGCCATTGATTTTGAGGCGGCCTTCTACGGAACTCCAGAGGATGTCTTCTACGAGGGAAATCCCTTTCCCAATGGAGATCGAAACAATGTCGCCTTCACCCTTTTCTCCACACCCAACACGAATGCCAACTCCGGTGCCGCCAGTCTGATCTCCATAGAAAATATAAGCGTCGCAGGGGAGACGATGACCTTTGATGTTAAGTTCAACTGGACCCAGGCGGGGTTCCCTAAGACTCTAATTGGACCTCCCGATGTGAACTCGCCCGCAGTTGTGGACTTAGATGGAGATGGTTCCTTAGAAATCCTCATTGCGACCCGGCAGGTTGTCGAGTTTCAAAATAGAGTTCATCTGGGAATCCATGCCTATCGGTCCGATGGGGATCTCTACGGAAAGTACCCTTTCACCTTCGAGGGAGATAAAGAGACCTTTACTTCTCTTGCTATTGGAGATGTTGATGGAGATAGCCTCCCGGAGCTCTTCGTCGGTACAATGGAGGGGACTCTCTATGCATGGCATGGAGATACCCTGGCAACTTCTGTGAATGGGTTTCCTCTTTCAACCGGTGGGGCCATCCTCTCCGCTCCCCTTCTTGTGGATCTTGACGGCGATGGTATTCTCGATGTTGTGGTCGGATCGGATGACCGAAAGGTCTATGCCTGGAGTATGGCCGGTGGATCTCCCCAACCGGTCAACAACTTCCCTCTGGATATTGGAAGAGAGGTCTGGACGACCCCTCTTGTGATCGATTCTACGATCTATGTCTTTCCCATTGATGGACGAATTCATGCATATAACACCAAAACGGGAGCGAAACGCTGGACACGTCTTCCCGAAAATGTCTCCTTTACTTCCGCCTCTCTGGTAGCAGGGGACATGGATGGAGATGGAAAGATGGAGATCATCGCCGTTCAGGGAACGGGGAAGGTCTTTTCCATAGATGAAGACGGGAATATCGAATGGCAAGTCACCCTTCCCGATACCGCCAGATTCAGTACCCCCGCCCTTGCCGATCTCGATGAGGATGGTTTCCTCGATGTCGTATTCGCCGCAGGAAGAAAGATCTACGCCTTCAATAAGAATGGGGCGTACATTGATTATTTTCCCATCGATACGGAATCGGATACCAACGAGATCCAGTCCTCACCCGTGGTGGGAGATATTGATGGGGATGGAAGAATGGAGGTTCTGATTGGAACCTTAGATGACCGGCTTTTGGCCTATCATGCCTGGAATGGGAAACGGGTGGCGGGCTTCCCCCTCAGCCGGGGGGAAAAGGTCTTCTCCACACCGACCCTTGTAGATTTAGATAAGGATGGGGATCTCGAGATCGCCATTGGTGCAGACGACAATACCCTACAGGTCTGGGACCTGCCGGTGGTTTACGATCCCTCCAAGATCCCCTGGGGGATGCTCCATCGGGACCTACGGCACAGCCGTGTCGTTCCCCTCATCGAGACCCCTACCCCGAAACCGCCTCCTTCGGTTCTCCTCGCCCGGAAGCCCTTCTACTCCTATCCCAATCCCGTGACAGGCTCTTCGATGAAGGTCCGTTATCTATTGAGAGAACCTGCTGATGAGGTGGATATCAAGATCTTTAATATCGCAGGAGATCTCATTCAGGAAATAAAGGGGAAGACAGGGGAAGGGATATTAGAGACTGATATCCATCTCGGGGGGATGGCAAGTGGAGTTTACATCTTCCGGATTGAGGTAAGGAAGGGGAACGAAAGGTCCGTCCTCAAAAAGAAGTTTGCGATAACAAGATGAAAGGCGATGAAAAATAGAAAAGACCATGGACTATTGACTATAGACTGTAGACTAATGTCTAAAGTCCAAAGTTTAATGTCTGCCTTATTCATTTCGAGTTTTGCATTCATACCTGCCTTTGCTGGGGAGAGTGGGTTCGCTCAGTGGTTGGTGCAAGAGGAGGATGAGACACAATCTGAAACAATTGTTTTTCCAATTGTTTTTCCACCCGAGATTGTGGAAGAAGACACCCTTTCTGAAAAAAAGAAATCTGTTCCCCTGGGTCTACTTTACTCTCTCCTCCTCCCTGGGTCGGGGCAGCTTTATATGGGGTCGAAAGGACTGGGGAAAGGATTCTTGGCAGCCGAAGGGGTCATCTGGTTGGGTTTTGCGGGTTTCACACTCTACGGTCATCAGGTGAGAAATGATTATCGTCTCTATGCCGCTTCGGCGGCGGGTGCATTGGGATCGGGGTCCTTTGATGAAACATATTTCAATGCTATGGAGTTTAACCTATCGAGTGAAGAGTTTAACGCAAAGATTCGGGAGGATGCGAGGAGTTTGTATCCAGATGAGCCGAAGAGGCAAGAGGAATACGTCCGAGAACGGGTCTATAAAGGGATTCATGCCTGGGTCTGGCCCAGTGCAGATGCCTTGAGACAATATAAGAGGCTCCGCAGGTCCTCTCGCTTCGCCTTTCTAAAAGCCACCTATGCCCTGGGTCTTGCTCTCGTCAATCGAGTTGTCAGCGCAATGAACATCATCCGGACGAAAGACAATCAGGAAAAATTGGGCCTTGGGATTGAACACGATTTTGAAGAGAAACGCTGGCAGGTCGGACTCCGCTTGTCTATGCCCTAATGGCAATCACAATTGGATAAGCGAATATGAAGTTGAACATGAAGAAAGTAGACAGGGGCAAATTTTGCCCCTACTTTTACATGTACGGCATTGTTGACAAATTACGATTTACCACTTACCCATTACAAAAATAGAGTGGTTGTCCGTTTTTTCCTCTCCCTTCCCTCTTCCCTTCTCCTCAGTTCCCTTCTCTTTCTATCCATCCACCTCTTTCTTCCAACAGGAATTCTTCTCCTCTCCGTCCTTCTTCTTCTCCAACTCATTCTCGGGTACAGCAGATTGAGTCGATTCAATCCAAGTAATCCGGTTAATCCGTTGATAGAGATAGAAGTGAAGGGAACACCTGAGGAGATCCAAGAGACCCTCCAATCCATTCTCCGAAGGCGTCTCTACAGAATGAAAAAGGAGAAATTCGAGGAAGGGGTTCTCTTAGAAGCGAGGAGGAGAACCGCCCTTTGGAGATATCGCATCCTCTCCTTTGGGTTCCTCCTCCTCCTCTTCGGTTCCGCCCTCTCCCTCGGTTTCGGATATCGAAAGGTGGAAAGGGGGAGAGAAGGAGACTTTATTCCTCTCCCTCGTTCCCAACTGGAGGTAAGAATTGAGGCTTTCACTGTGGAGTATCAACCGGATGGGCAACTGAAAGAGGTGAAAACGACCCTCACCTTCTTTGACAAGGAAGCAAGAAGCGGGAAGCGGGAAGCGGGAAGAAGGAAGTCTATAGAGTTTAAAAAGTCACGTGAGGAGGCTATGGACCCGGAAAGTCTTTTTACAGTAGAAATTTCCTCCGCTCGTCCTGTGCGGTACACAGGATTAGTCATTCGTCAGGGGGGGATGGTCGAGGAACTGGCGAAAGCCCTTCTCCGAATACGGAAGGGAGGAAGGGAGGAGGAGATTTTCGTGGGGATGAAGTCCGAATCGGGCGATTCGGCAAGGAAAGTCCCCTTCTCGAAGGATCTTCTCTTCAGCATCGGCGGATTCCGTCCCGAGACACCTGCCATCCGTATTGATCTCAGTAAGGGCGAAAAGCAAGGAGCGCAAAGCCCGAAGGGAGAAGAAAGACACTGGCTTCCTCTAATGGATTCCCTCACTACAGAAGGGGGGGTCGAGTTTCAATTCAGAGGGTATCTCCCCCGCCTCTCGACCGAGATTATCGTGGAGAGAAACCCGGGTATCTTTTCTGCCCTCTTTGGAGGTGGAGTCGTGATCTTCGGGATCCTCTTTTCCCTTCTCCTTCCCCATCGCCATCTCTGGGTAAAGATCACCCCTTCCAGTCGGAATGGGATGTCAAAGGTTCTCTTAAGGGGTCCAGGTGGAGGTTCGAAGAGGTTCAAGAGAGAGGCGGAGGGGATTTTAAAGCGGTTACTCATCTCTCAACATTTCCCATCAAAATCATAAATAGGTAGCCGCCCGATTCGGGCGATTCCTTCAAATCGTTTTTTCTTTAAGCAACAAACCAGTAGTCAAGACCAAAAAGAAAAGGGGCGATTTGTCCATCGCCCTTCCTTCCTTTTAAATCCTGTACCGCCATTCTCACAGAAGTTTTTTTCTCTCTGTTGTTCCCTGTCTACTATCTACTACCTCCTGACTTTAGATCTTATCTTATATAGGACCAATTTCCTTATAGCGGTGAAGTCGCCGTGCGAAAAAGGGGACCTTGGTTCTAAAACAATTTAAATGTATCGGCTTACCTCTGTTATCAGATAAATTTTGTCAAAAAGTCAAGCTGAAAGTCCTTCGAGTATTCGGAGCCTGTCCTCCGAAGCCGCCAAGGCGAAGGAGGGCTTGTCCTTCGTAGCCTGTTAGAGCAAGGAGGGCTCGTCCTTCGTAGCTCGTTAGGGCGAAGAAGGGGGTTGAAGATCCTTCGCGAAGTCGGAGCTTGTCCTTCGTAGCCCGTAAGGGCGAAGGAGGGGGTTGTAAATCCTTCGTAGCCCTTTGGAGCGTAGGAGGGTCGCAGATCCTGCACGTATCTGCAGGGCACCGAGCAAGATCACGGATGTTGCAGTTGCCGCTTAATACCACGAGGAGAAACTTTCTTAGACAATTCACCTATTAAACGCCTATACTCCCTTCTCAACTTTTCGAGTTCTACAATTTTCTTTTGCTCCTTGGTAAGGGCAGCCTCACTTCCTTTTTTAACTCCCAAACTCCCACCCGGTCTATCCACTATGCTCTCAGGAATAGGAATGAGTGTATCTGGTGCCTCCACCATGAGTTCAAGAACTGAATTATATATTTCCTTGGCATTATCTTCCTTGGCATTATCAATATTTCCCGTCTCTACCTCTTTCAATGCTTTCTTCAGATCCTTTATGTCATTTTTGAGATCTTCTATCTCTTCCTCAAGCATGGACATTAAATTGAAACTCAAAACAGTATATCCCAAAAATCTTTTATAATGCTGAGAATAACCAGCACGAGCAAACACGGTAAATTGCTTCTTTTTTGTTGGTTTAACTACAACTTCGAGAATCCCTTTTTGATTTTTCTTTAAATCACCCGACCAGATCGTATCTCCACTAATAATCTCTACCCATTCAGGTATTAGAAGAAGCCTCATAGTTGAATTGGGTGCGTCGATCAAAGGTGTGCACTCTAGGCGGATGGTAAAGGGTTTGTTTAATTCTGGATTCTGACCAGAGGTTGCTGAAAGTTTTAGTATCGCTGGACCTTGAAATTCTGCTTTATCGTTAGTAGCTTCGTAATTAAATTTCAATTCGCCCTCATCTTCAGATTTGGAATGAGTTATTCCAGATACTGATGAAAGCAGCACCAGGCTAAAACCAAATGCTTTCGAAAATGACCACATTTTTGTTCCTCCTTGCTTTATCCATCATTTGATCAAAGTAACCTTCGTTACCAACACTTTATTGACGGTCCTTAACCTATAAAAATACGTTCCCGTAACAAAGGGGGACGTAGTTCCGATAATTCGGTTATTCGATCGAATCCTTTACTCTCCATCCCTTTTGTCGCAACAAAGACTCCCCCCTCTACAAACCTCGAAGAATACTCTCATTCTATAGGGTCAGACCCTATTACATAATCATTGCGACCCTGCAATGTCATCCTGAATCATGTCCTGAATTGAATTCAGGATCTCCCCTTTTTCTAAATCAATTACCAATAACCGAATCGAAGCCTGTCCTGGCGGCAGCCAGGGATCTCCGTTGCCTAACAGCCAATCCCAAGTGTAGGAGAATCACCAGTTACCAATTATCCAATTA
>JADFOU010000072.1 GCA_022562655.1 candidate division TA06 bacterium | reverse complement strand
TAATGCAATTTAACCCAATCGAAGGTTTCCGTTTCCTCCGCCTCCCTGGCCGACCCAGCCCGAGGGGGGTAGGAATATCGTGTATTTTTTAAGAAATTGTGAAGTACCGATTTTAACCGATTCTATTTTATGAAAAAAAACCTCCGCTGGAAGGCCCTTCTGATCCTTCTCCTTACGAGTGTAGCTCTCTGGCAGCTCCATTATACCTGGAGACTCCATCGCCTCACCCCGGAAGACAAGCGTAACATGACGGAGGAGGAGCTGGCGCGCCTTCATGATAAAGCCATTCATTTGGGGTTGGACCTTCAGGGGGGAATGCACTTGGTCCTTCAGGTGGATCATTCGGCTCTCTCAGAGGAAGAGTCCAAAGATGCGACAGATCGGGCCCTGGAGATCCTGAGAAACCGGATTGACCAGTTTGGTGTCTATGAGCCTTCCATTGAGAAGCAGGGAGGGGATCGAATCATTATCCAGCTTCCCGGTGTAGTGGACCGGGAGCGGGCGAAGGCCCTCATCGGAAAGACAGCCCTTTTAGAGTTTAAAATAGTGGAAGAACCCGAAAGGACCAATCAGATTTTTCAGGAGATCGATGAGGCTCTTCACAAGATAGAGGTCGAGGCTTCCGGGGAGGATACCCTCAATCTTGCTCCAAACCCTTTCCTCTCTTTCCTTTTCAATTTTGGGGGAGATCTGGTGGCAAATAACCGGGACAAGTCTGAGGTGGAGAAGATCCTCTCGAGCGAAGAGACGAAAGGGATCATCCCGAAGGATCTGGAGATTTCCTGGGGGAATGAGGTGGTCGTGGAGGGGTTTCGATATCGTCCCCTTTATTTGTTGAAGAAGAAAGCGGAGTTGACTGGGGCTGCCATCCAGGATGCCCGGGCCGGGATTGGGACAAATGATAATCCCAATGGGGTAAAGGTGGATCTGACGATGTCTCGAGAAGCTCGGAGTCTCTGGGCTGCCATCACCGGTGCCAATGTAAACCGACGCCTGGCCATAGTACTTGACAATACGGTCTATTCGGCCCCAATTATCCGGGAGAGGATCCGGGGAGGGGTCTCTCAGATTGATATGGGAAATTCATCCATCAGTGATGCGCAGGATCTTGCCATCGTTCTCCGAGCAGGTGCCCTTCCCGCGCCCGTCATCCTCATTGAGGAGAGATCTGTGGGTCCTTCACTGGGGAAGGATTCTATTGAGAAAGGGATTCGATCGGTTCTCTGGGGAGGGGCTCTTGTCCTCCTCTTTATGTTGATCTATTACAATCTCTCCGGTGCAGTAGCGATTGTCGCTCTCCTCTTGAACCTCATCTTTCTCTTCGCTATCCTATCCGCCTTCCGGGCAACACTCACCCTTCCCGGAATTGCGGGGATCATATTGACCATCGGGATCGCAGTGGATGCCAATGTCCTCATCTTTGAACGGATTCGAGAGGAGATCCGTTCGGGGAAGACCCTTCGTACCGCCATTGATACGGGATATACCCTGGCCTTTCGAACCATCTTGGATTCCAATGTAACAACCCTCCTGACCGCCCTGATCCTCTACTGGTTTGGAACAGGACCCATCCGGGGTTTTGCCGTCACCCTCTCCATTGGAATTATCTGCAGTTTCTTCACCGCCATTGTCTTCACCCGCCTCGTCTTTGATTTCGCTACGAGTCGGTTGAATGTTAAGAAGTTGAGAATATAGTTCAATGGTTAAATGGTTTAATTTAACCATTCACCCATTACCATTTAACCGCATTAAAGATGCTTCAGATATTTAAAAAAGTCGATATTGACTTCATTGGATTTCAGAGGAAGGCGTTTCTCCTTTCTGGTGTCGTGATCCTTGTGGGGGTGATCTCCCTTGTTCTTCATGGGGGACCCCGGTATGGGATTGATTTCACAGGCGGATCCTTGATCCAGGTCCATTTTGAAAACCCTGTCACGGCGGATGAGATAAGGAGTTCCCTTTACCGCACAGGTCTTGAAGGGTCAATGATCCAGCGTTTTGGTACCACATCCACAGTCTTCCTCATTCGGACACAAGCCGTCCTTGAAGGGTCAGGATCTTTGGGGAACTCAAATCCTCTCGAAGGTGTAGAAGATAAGGGTAATCTTGAACTCCAGGAAACCAGCAGTATTGGAGAGGTCATCATGGAAGGTTTTTCAAAGGACTTTCCGAACAATTCCTTCCGATTTGATCGGGAGGAGATGGTGGGTCCACGGGTCAGTAAAGCCCTTCTGGGAAGGGCAGTCTGGATCGTCCTCGGGGGAATGGGGGTTATTCTGCTCTATGTCTGGCTCCGGTTTACCATACGGTTTGGGATCGCAGCGGTGGCCGCACTTTTTCACGATGTTCTGATCACTTTAGGTCTTTTTTCCATTCTCGATAAAGAGATTACGATTCCAATTATCGCCGCTTTTCTGACCATTGTAGGGTATTCCATTAATGATTCCATAGTGGTTTCTGATCGGATTCGGGAGAATATCCGACTGATGCGGAAGGAACCCTTTTCTAAAATCGTCAATAACTCCATTAACCAGACCCTCTCCCGAACAGTGATCACAGGGGTTACAACCTTCATTGTCCTCATCATCCTCTTTTTCTTCGGAGGGGAAGTGATTCATGACTTCTCTATTGCCCTCTTGGTCGGTGTGGTGGTGGGGACCTATTCGAGTATCTTCGTGGTGGCTCCGATTGTTGTGGAATGGGAGAAGTTTTCACCGACACGGGCGAAGATGCTGCGGTGAGGAGAATTCAATGGAAAATGACAAATTCCAAATGACAAATAGAAAAAAACCAGGCACGGAAGGCGGGAACCACCGATTCAGGCAGCTTGTAGCACCCTTTTTTCCGCTTCTATTTTTCATTTTTCATCTTTTATTTTACATTGCCCCTTCTTATGGAGAGGTGATTTTAGAAGTGGAGGTGAGGGGGAATCGGAATACGGATGCTGATCTTATCCAGTCCACATCTGGGATGAGAGAAGGAGAAGAACTCACTTCAGAGATGGCCCAGAATGCGATTCGACGGATCTATGAACTGGGTCTCTTTTCGGAGGTGAGTGTGGAGTCGGAAGAGGTAAAGGGAGGAGTGAAGGTAATTCTTATGGTAGAAGAATATCCTGCCCTCTCTCGCTTGGAGTTCCAGGGGAATAAAAAGATCTCCACCAAGAAATTTGAGAAGGAGATCGAGTCGAACCCGGGAGAGATTCTCTCCCCGCAGCGAATCTTCAAGTGGAAGAAGAAGATCGAAGAGATGTATAAGAAGAAAGGCTACCTCCAGGCAAAGGTGGAGGAGGAGGTTTCTGAGCCTAATGAGGACGGGCGGTCGGAAGTGGTCTTACGGATCACTGAGGGGCAAGACGTGAGGATCAAAAGAGTGGTGATCCTGGGAAATTCCGCCTTCTCGGATTCCAAGATCGAGTCGAAGATGAAGAATACGCATAAAAGGTTTCTCCATAAGGGGAAATTAAATGAGAAAACTCTTGTGGATGACCTGGACAAAATCGTTCGGTTCTATCAGAAGAACGGATATATAGATGCTAAAGTGAAGGACCATCGGATTGAATATGATGAGACGAAGAAGTGGTTGGTGATTGTGATCAAGGTGGAAGAAGGTCCTCAATACCGCTTGGGCGAAATCTCTATTGAGGGGAACCAACTCTTCTCGGAGGAGAAGTTGATTGAGAAGATGAAATTGAAGGAAGGGGAAGTCTATAATCGAGAGAAGATGGATGAAAGTCTGATGGAGTTCTATAATCTCTATACGGAAGAAGGGTATATTTATGTCAATGTCAACCCATCCGAATCGGCTAAGAGCGATGTGATTGATGTCCACTACCAGATTGTGGAGGGGAACCCAGCCCGTGTCCGGAAGATTGAGATTGAAGGGAACAGGACCACCCGGGAGAAGGTGATTCGGAGGGAGATAGAACTCATGCCTGGAGAGGTCTTCAAGCGTTCGAAAGTGATCCGCAGCCAGCGGGATGTCTTCAACCTCGGTTATTTTGAGGATGTTCAATTGGACTCCAAAACGGCCAATGAGGAAGGGGATATTGATCTCTTCCTGAAGGTGAAAGAAAAACCCACGGGGCAGATCGGTGCAGGAATGTCCATCAGTGCTTTGGATGGACTGACGGGATATATCTCCCTCACCATCCCGAACCTCTTCGGCAAAGGGCAGAAGGGAAATCTCCTGCTGGAACGTGGGGGTCGAAAGACCAATATCCGGTTAGGATTTACCGAGCCATGGTTTTTGGATACCCCCACTTCGGTGGGTTTCGACCTCTTTCACCTGAATCGGAGACGGCTTGAGGGGTTCAGGGAGAAACGGACGGGTGGTGACCTACGTCTCTCGAGGGAGATTTTGCAGGATGTTCGGGCTTACTGGATGTATCGGCTGGAGGACGTGGAGCTCTCTGTTGGAGAGAATGAGGAGAACTTTATTATCGAAGCGAGCAATGGACTCTCCTCTTCATCCCGCATCACTCTCGTTCGAGATAGCCGTGACAACTTCTTCAATGCCACAACGGGCTCCAGGAACAGTTTCTCCGTAGAGAATTCCGGGCGTTTTTTGGGAGGGGATATTCACTATCAGACCTACATCGCGGAGAGTCGCTGGTTTCATCCCTCCTTCTGGAAGTTTATCTTCTCTCTGAGAGGGAAGGTGGGGTTTGTAACAGATTATATAGACCCGGATGCCGTCCCCCTGTTTGAGCGATTCATTCTGGGGGGAATAGGAACGTGGGGGATAAGGGGGTATCGGGATCGTTCTATTTTCGTTCGGGAAGAAAGACTCGGGGGGAAGGATGTTCCGATTAAGAGCCGGAGAGAGGGTGTTGATCCAAACTTGTACAAGATTGGGGGTCAGACGGTTCGATTGGGCGGGAAAATCGCCCTCGTCCTGGGTGCAGAGCATAAGTTTCCCATCGCCAGGAATTTTTACGGGCTCTTCTTTGCGGAGGCGGGAAATACCTGGGAGGACATCCAAAGTGTCCGTCTGAAAAGTTTGGATGATCTGAAAAAGGGTGCGGGGGTGGGAATCCGGATGGAGATCCCCTTGATGGGGGTGTTGGGCTTCGATTTCGGTTATGGATTCGATTCTTCCCCGGAGCGGCTCGGACCGGGCTGGGAGTTCCATTTCCAGGCAGGAAGTGCATTCTAGTTAAAATATTAGTAATTGGTTAAATGGTTAAATTGTTAAATAGTACCATATAAATAATTTCATTACTTCTCGATTACCAATCACCATTTACCATTTATCAAACCCCGGAGAGGTGGCCGAGATGGCTGAAGGCAGCCGCCTGCTAAGCGGTTATGGGGCTAATAACTTCATCGTGGGTTCGAATCCCACCCTCTCCGCCATTCGACTCGCCATCAGATAAATTCTAAACGAGTCCAGGAGAGGGCTCGCTCATGGCTCTTCGAGTCCGAGCCTCTCTTCGAGTTTGAACCTCAGAGTTAAAAACAGATCGAGGACAGGCCAATGAGTCTAAGGACAGGCTAGCGAGTCGAATGTCCTGTCATCGACTCCGAGGTCGCTCAGACTCGAGGAGAGCCCGTCTACCCTGAGCCTGTCGAAGGGCGCCACCTTCCGCTAAAGCTTCAGGTGGCTTTCAGCCATATTCGCGAAAGGTGTGCCCCGAAGCCTTGTGCGTAGGGGTGCAATTCGCTAAATAGTTCAATGGTAATTTGTGATTAGGAATTTGTAATTTTATTAATTTCAACCACTCACTATTTAACCTTTTAGTCAACAATGTCAGTTCGAGTAAGAATTGCACCCAGTCCTACTGGGTTTCTTCATGTAGGGACAGCCAGGACCGCCCTCTTCAACTGGCTCTTTGCAAGGCATAACCAGGGAACCTTCATCCTCAGGATTGAGGATACCGATGTGGCGAGATCCTCGGAAGGTATGGTGGAAGGAATCCTGGAGAGTCTCAAGTGGCTTGGTCTAAATTTGGATGAAGGTCCTTATTTTCAGTCCCAGAGACTTGGACTCTATCCAAAGGAAGCCGAAAAACTCTTGGAAAAGGGAAGGGTTTACCATTGTTACTGCACGCCAGAAGAACTCTCCAAAAGAAAAGAAGAGGTGGTTCGGAAAGGGATTCCGTGGAAGTATGACCGAAGATGCCTCTCCCTCACCAAGGAAGAACGGGAAGGGCTGGAGGAGAGGGGAACTCCGAAAGCGCTTCGGTTCATGGTTCCAGAAGGAAAGACCTCTTATGAGGATGGGGTTCATGGGAGGATAGAAAGGGAGAATGTTGAGATCGAGGATTTTATCCTCCTCCGATCGGATGAGAGGCCCACTTATAACTTTGCCTGTGTCGTGGATGATGCGGAGATGAGGATCACCCATGTGATTCGGGGAGATGACCACATCTCCAATACCTTTAAGCAGATTCTCCTCTACAAGGCTCTCGAAATCAAGCCACCAGAGTTTCTCCATCTTCCCCTGATCCTTGGGGAGGACCGTTCCAAACTCTCAAAACGGCACGGTGCCATCTCTGTGACAGATTATCGAGACCAGGGCTACCTCCCGGATGCCTTCTGCAACTTTCTCGTCCTCTTGGGCTGGTCCCCCGGGGAGGAAAAGGAGTTTTTGACGCGGGAGGAGTTGATCGAAATTTTCTCCTTTGAGCGGGTGAGGGACAGCAGTGCGATCTTCGATGTGAAGAAACTGGATTGGATGAATGGCCAGTATATCAATCAGCTGGAGGATGAGGCATTATTGGAAGCCGTTCTGCCTTATTTGAAGAAGGCGGGTCTTGTAGATGAAGGTCTTTTATCTACAAAAAGACAATGGCTTCTTCAGGTACTCAATCTCTTGAAAGAACGGGCAAAGCGTTTGACGGATTTTGTGGGATTAGGGGAGTATTTCTTTATTGACGAAGTGAAGTATGATCTCAAGGCTGTAAAGAAGCATTTTGGGGAGAATGGGGTGGGGAAGAGGCTTCAAGCCCTGCGGGATACTCTGGCGGAACTGGAAGATTTTTCACTTTCTTCCGTAGAAACGGCATTACGTGGACTTGCGGATCAATTAGGGGTTTCTGCATCGAAACTGATTCATCCAATCCGGGTAGCCCTGACCGGTCAACAGGTGGGTCCGTCTCTCTTTGAACTTGTCGATTTGATGGGGAAGGAGAGGACGATCACCCGTCTCACCCACGCCATCCGGTTTATTGAAAAGGAGTCTTCACCGCCGAAGTGAAGCTGAGCCCGATAACTATACCCGATTCGGGCCTGCGTTACCCAACAGCCTTTCGGGAGAGACGCTGAGAACGCAGAGGAACCAAAAATCTATATTCACCACAAAGGCACAAAGGATTTAGTATTCACCGCGGAGACGCAGAGGACGCAAAGAACACATAATAATAATGGTTTAACAACTGCCACTGCGCTCCGTCGCCGAAGCTTTGGAGCGTAGGTGACCAACTGCCACTGCTACTGTTCTGTCTTCTTTTCCCTGTCTACTGCCTTCTGCCACTGCCACTGCAACTGCTACTGTCCTTTCCCATGCCACTGCTACTGCCAACTGACTTAACCTATCTCATCACAATCATCTTTCGAGTCTGAGTGAAGTCTCCAGCTATAAGCCGATAGAAGTATATCCCACTTGGGATATTTTTTCTTTCCCATTGGACTCCATAGACTCCAGGCTTCTGAGTCTCATTGACTAACGTCTCAACCAGCCTCCCCGTGATATCATAGATCTGAAGAGAAGTGTAACCGGACCTGGGGAGTGCAAAACGAATTGTAGTCGATGACTCAAACGGGTTTGGGTAGTTCTGTGCCAGCTCGAACGAGGCGAACATTGGGCTGCGGTTCTCCTCAACACCCGTACCTTCAGTGATGACAGCTCTCCATGCCTCAATGTTGCCCGAAGGGTTAATCCCCCGGCCAACGATGGTCAAACCGCTGGCGGAGACTCCGTAGGCATGGGCCAAAGACCAATCGGTCAAGTCCAGGCCATAGTTGTTGACCAATAGCTCCCGAAGGTCGACCATCCCGCCGGTCGAAGTCCAGTAGAAGGCTTTCGAACCGGATCCGGAGAGATAAGAACCCACGATGACCGAACCATCGTCCGAGACGGCATTGGCAAAGCTTGAACCTCCAAGGCTCCCCAAGCCGACCATCCCTCCTCCAAACGTCCAGCGGAAGGCTTCGTAGCCATTAGCAGAACTGCTCACGCCTACGATGACCGATCCATTGGCTGAAGCGGCGTGGGCATCGCTGTGGTAGACCCCACCAGGCAGGTCGCCCAGGCCTTGGAACTCGGCCGGACAGCCGTCCTCACACTCGTCTGGCACACCGTTGCCATCGATGTCCTGGCTCGTGCCGTTCGCGATGTCGCACTCGTCGCGGATGCCGTTCTCGTTGCAGTCGGGATCGCCCAGACAGTCCGAGTTCAGATGCCCAACCGTCACCATCAGCGGGCTCTCACCGGCTCGTTCCAGCGGGACGCTCCCAAGGAACGCAAGGGTGCCCGTGTCATAAATGTCCACCGTCGGAAACGGATGCCCGTCGTCCGTGCAGTAGTCGATGGCAAAGAGCCGATCCGTGCTCTCGCTCACGGTCAGCGCACCGTAGCAGTCGCGTGACGCGCCTTGAGATCCAACAAGGGTCTGATTGAACAAGAGACTAGCGGCACCGCAGGTCATAT
>JADFOU010000071.1 GCA_022562655.1 candidate division TA06 bacterium | reverse complement strand
CACATTGGATTGGGATCCTTTTAGCCAAAAGACCCGCCAGGGTCATTCTTGCAACACTTGTTTTTCTTCATATCTACTACGTCAATTGGCGATGGTGGGAGTGGCAATTAAAGGGCTTCATCGGCCTCTTCGTACTCAAAGACCCCAACGCCTGGTTCTAATTTTCCCTTCGATATTTCCAATCAAATTGTAGAATTTTCCCCGGTGAAGAGGGGACTGTCAAAGGCTGGGAGACCCGGCCTCTTTTTTTTTATAAAAGGGGAGTCATTTATACTTGACATTTCTTTTTTTTCAGGATAAACTCCAGTGTAGTTCCAAATTCAAGATTATAAGATTCTAACCCTTTAACCATCCTTTCTCTGTATTCTCTGCGTATCTCCGGTGCATTTTTAAATTTAACTATTTTACGATTTAACCATTTAACCAAGATTTAGGAGGAGGAGATGGCTTTTGAAGAGATCAATATTGAAGAATATCTGAAAAAGATTCCACCCCAAAAAATGGGGAAGCTTGTCGGCATTGGGGTGCTCGTCATCGTGGGCATCGCCTTTCTTGCCTCCTCTTTCTACTCGGTGGAGGCAGACTCGGTAGCGGTGATTATGCGGTTTGGGAAGTATTCGCGTACGACCCCGCCGGGTCTCCATATGAAGATCCCTTTCGGGATTGACAAGTCGCTCAAGGTCCCGGTGACTCGGATCTTGAGTCAGGAGTTTGGGTTCCGAACCGGGCGACCCGGGGTTCGAACGATCCGGAGTAAAGAGGGGCTTTTGGAAGAGTCTCTGATGCTGACCGGGGACCTGAATGTGGTGGTGGTGGACTGGATCGTCCAGTATAAGGTGAAGGACCCCCGGGCCTTTCTCTTCAACGTGCGAAATCCGGATGAGACGATCCGGGATGTCTCGGAGGCGGCGATGCGGCAGGTGGTGGGGGATAGGAGCGTGGACGGGGTCCTGACGATCGAACGGATTCAGGTGGGGGAGGAGGCAGGGCAGATTATGCAAAAGGTCTTGGATTCCTACGAGTCCGGGATTCAGATCGTGACGGTGAAACTTCAGGATGTGAACCCACCTGACCCGGTGAAGCCCGCCTTCAACTCGGTCAACGAGGCAAAGCAAGAGAGGGAACAGTTGGTCAATGAGGCGATGAAGGAGTATAACACTGCCGTCCCCAAGGCGAGAGGGGATGCGGAGAAGATGATCAAGGAGGCGGAGGGATATGCCATTGATCGAGTAAACCGGGCAGAAGGAGATGCGTCACGATTCGTCTCTCTCTGGAGACAATATTCCCTAGCCAAAAATGTGACCCGGAGACGCCTCTATATGGAGACGATGGCGGAGGTCCTTCCCAATGTGGAGCGGAAGTATATTGTGGATGAGAAGGAGAAGGGAATCCTCCGGCTTCTCCCCTTAGGGGACATGTATGGCGGGAAAGGAGGGGGAAAATGAAGAATGTTACGTTGATTGTCGTTGGGGTCATCGTCATCGTCGGTCTCCTCCTTATCAGCGGAAGCTTCTACACGGTGCTTGAGGTGGAGCTGGCGGTGATCACCCAGTTCGGGAAACCGGTCCGGGTGGTGAGAGATCCAGGGCTCCATATGAAGGTCCCGTTCGTGCAGCAGGCAACCTTTTTTGAGAAGCGGATCTTGGAATGGGATGGCCGGGCGACCCAGATTCCCACGAAGGATAAGAAGTTCATCTGGGTGGATACCTATGCCCGGTGGCGGATCGCCGACCCCTTGAAATTCCTTCAATCGGTCCGGGATGAGTTGGGCGCACAGGCGAGGCTGGACAATGTGATCGATGCGGCGGTGAGGGATTATATCACCGAGCAACTCCTGATTGAGGCGGTAAAAAGCTCAAACCGACCTCTGGTCCAGTCAGAGGGGGAGGAGATTGAGAGGGAAGTGGTGGAAATCAAAGTGGGGCGGGAAAAACTCACCCGGGATATCCTGGCAAAGGCAAGGGAATTGGTCCCCCAGTATGGGATTGAACTGGTGGATGTTCGGATTAAGCGGATCAACTATGTCCAGAGCGTCAGGCAGAAGGTCTTTTCGAGGATGATCGCGGAACGGGAGCGGATTGCGGAGCAGTACCGTTCCGAGGGGCAGGGAGAGCGGTCGAAGATTTTGGGGGATATGGAGAGAGATCTCAAGGAGATTACCTCGGAGGCTTATAAAATATCACAGAAGATCAAGGGAAAGGCGGATGGGAAGTCGACCCGGATCTATGCCAGTGCCTACAACAGGGATCCGGAGTTCTACTCCTTTCTCAAGGCCCTGGAGTCCTATCCGGAGGCGATCGGTAAGGATACCTGGCTCATCCTCACCACGGACTCCGATTTCTTTAAATATCTGAAGACGAGTTCGGGGAGGTGAGACCCTAATCGACCAGTGGGCACTGGACTAAAAAAATCCTTCTCAGGTGATTTTCGCAAGTTCAAGGGTTTTCTTTAATTCCTCGATTTTCTAAGGAGTTCCTCGACAGGTGAGGGTGAAAGTAGACTCCGAGTTGGCACAAATGCTTCAAGGAGATTTTGGTATAATGGGGCGGGATACAAACGGTTTTTGGGGTCTTAAGTGTTATAGTCACTTTATAATATGGAGTAGGAAAAAAGGTGAAAGCCTTAATCATTATTGCTGGGAAAAGTAGTCGTTTCAGGAGCCTTATAAAAAATGGATATAAGCCCTTGGCGCAGCTTTTGGGCTTATCTTTGATTGAGAGAGTACTCTTTGCCGCAAAACAGGCGGGAATTGATGAATTTATCATCGTCATCGGGTACTTTGGAGAAAAGATCAAAAAGAAATTAGGCAATGGAAATCGCTATGCAGTAAAGATCACTTATGTTGAAAATAAAGATTGGCAGAGAGCAAACGGCTATTCAGTTTTAAAAGCAAAAGAAATGTTAAAGGAAAGATTTATTCTATTGATGGGAGACCATATTTTTGACCCCAGGATATTAAAAGAGTTAAAGAAGACTGAATCGAAAGAGGGTGAATCTATTTTGGTGGTTGATCAAAAACCGAAAGAGTATATTGATCTGGATGATGCCACCAAGGTGAAGATTGAAAATGGCCACATTGTAGATATTGGCAAGAAAATAGAGGATTATGATGCTGTTGATTGTGGCATCTTTCTCTTGTCCCCCTCCATTTTTGAAGCAATAGAAGAGAGTGCCAAGGGCGGGGATGAAACCCTCTCCGGTGGGATAAGAGTTTTGGCAAGAGGGGGAAAGATGAGGCCTTTGGATCTCAAAGATCATTTTTGGATGGATATTGATACTCGAGAGAATCTCCAAAATGCTGAAAGACTCTTGTGTAAAAAATTATCGAAACCTACAGATGGTCCCGTATCAAAATTTTTGAATAGACCTCTCTCCATTCCAATCTCGAAACTCTTGGTCAAAACAAGAATCAATCCGAACACCATTTCATTCTTCAGTTTTCTCCTCTGTTTGTTATCCGCCTTTTTTTTCTCTCTGGGTCATTATCTTCCGATTGTCATAGGGGGACTCCTATCCCAGTTCTCTTCCGTTATGGATGGGTCTGATGGTGAAGTGGCGAGACTCAAATTTCAACAATCTGATTACGGAGCGTGGTGGGATAGATTCCTGGATCGTTATGCAGATGTCTTCCTAATTTTGGGAATGACTTTTGGGTTGTGGAGTCTTCACAACAGGGTTGAAGTATGGATTGTTGGATTGATTGCCTTAGTGGGCAGTTTCATGACCAGTTACACAGCAATCCCATATGATTTAATCTTGACAAGGGGAAAAAAGAAGGTTAATTTAAGATTTGGGAGAGATATTAGGTTATTCTTAATTCTGATCGGGGCATTAACCAATCAAATCTTTTATACCCTCATCCTTCTTGGAATCCTGACAAATGTCGTAGCGTTAAGACGAATATACATCTTAAGAAATGTACAACTTTCGGGTGATTACTCTTAGAAGTCGCAGGTACTGGCGGAGTCACAGACAGCCCTTCGAGCTTAGCCTTCCTGGATCCACCGGACTAGGGAAACCAAACTACTCTAAGAAATATTAACAGGGAGAATCAAAATGGATCAACCAAAATATTCGAAACCGACTTGGTTGGATATCGTTGCCAGATACCGGACCCCTGACCTCAGGAAGGGTATCTGGCAAATTTGCAACTCCTTTATCCCTTTTTTCATTACCTGGTACCTCATGTACCTCAGCCTGGACATTTCCTATTGGATCACTCTGGCATTGGCGATCCCCTCTGCCGGATTTCTCGTACGGATTTTCATCATACAGCATGATTGCGGGCACGGTTCTTTTTTCAAATCAAGAAGAGCCAATGATACGATAGGCTTCATCTGCGGGGTCCTTACGCTCACCCCATACTACCACTGGCGGAAACCTCATGCAGAGCATCATGCCCATGCGGGAAACATGGGCAGTCGCGGCCCAGGTGAAGTTATCACCCTGTCCGTGAAAGAGTATCTTCAACTTTCCAAATGGAAGCGATTCAAATACCGACTCTACCGCAACCCCTTCGTTATATTCGGCTTAGGTCCAGTTTTCAGTTCTATTCTGATGAACCGCGTTCCGCTTCCCAATATCCGGTTATGGAACAAGGAGCAGAAAAGTGTTCACATGACGAATTTGGTTTTAGGTGCCTTTGTCGCAACAATGGGGTTGACGATCGGCATTCAACAGTTCCTTCAAATTGCAATACCGATCATCTTGCTCGCAACAACCGCAGGGGTTTGGCTTTTTTATATCCAGCATCAGTTTGAAGAAACGTATTTTGAAAACCATGACAAATGGGATTTCGCCCGAGCAGCAATGCAAGGAAGCTCATACTATAAACTCCCCAAAATACTCCAGTGGTTTACTGGAAACATCGGCCTACACCATATCCACCATCTGAGCCCCAGGATTCCTAACTACAACCTTCAGAAATGTTTAGATGAGAATCCCGTATTTCAGAATGTAATTCCGTTGACTTTTTGGAAGAGTCTGAAGACCGTCTCTTTAAAACTTTGGGATGAAAAGCAGCAGAAGCTGGTAAGCTTCCGGCACCTTAAGTCTATTCAGAAACAGGAAGGAGAAGAGATTGTTTGCTGAATTGTCAATTGGTTAAATGGCATTCCTTCTCTATCAATGGACTTCTTGTACGTCCCAGGTTAAATTCCCTTTAACGCTAAGGTCACCACATCCTACGATGCCACGTCAGGCATCACGGGGGTAGGGGTGGGTATAGAATCAACTGAATTCTCCTACAAACAGTTTGCGGAGCTAGGCTTTATCCAGCAGGCGAACTCGCATCTTGTGGACCTTGTAGGACTCCGCCCAGGCCAGAAGGTCGTAGATCTGGGCTGTGGCACAGGAGCGGTCACCCGGCTGATCATGGAAAAGCTGGAGGGTGCTCGGAACAGCTTGGTCATCGGGATTGACATGTCGGCAGCGGCCCTTCGCGAGGCGATGAGCCAACTGAACAATGCCCGGAATGTGGCCATCCACTTTGTTCAGAGCCGGGTGGAGCACCTCCCGGAGATCGTGAAAGAGCAGGTGGACAGCGTCTTCTTCTGCAACGGCATTCACCTGGTCCCCGATAAGCCGAGACTCCTCACCCAGATCTCGACAGCGCTCAAGTCCGGGGGGATCTTCGCCTTCAACACCACCTTTTTTCAAGGTGCTCCTCCACCGGAAACGGAGCAATTCTACCGGAAGTGGATGTTTAAGGCACTGCGTATCCTGCGGAGACGCCATGGAATAATGCCTCAGAAGGGAAAGGTGGAGGCCCGCCGCCAGTTGACCTCAGAACAGTACGAGGATCTACTCTGCCAGCATGGCTTCACCATCGGTCGCAAGAGTCTCTTTCCTGCGTTGTTTACTCTCCAGGGGTATATGGCTATCAGCGAATACGAGGAATTCATCCAGGGTGCCATGCCCGGCGTGCCGCTGGAGAAGGGACGAGATGCCCTTCAGGAGGGGGTTCGGCAGGCCTTCCAGGATCTGAACTTGGAGACAGTGCCGCGCAACTGGCTTACGGTAGTGGCCGTAAGGAAGTAGGAGCCATAAGGACATATTCCAAATCCCAATTCACCAAATTAAAAATTGAGATGTTAGCATTTCCGCCTCAGGCGGAACAGAAGTCAGCCTGATTGCTGACCTTTTTATTTTTCATTTAGAAAATAGGAAATGATTCAGAGGGTTTTTCTTCTGGTAATCCTGGGAGTATTTCTCTTGGTCCACTGCGGCAGGAAGGAACTTCCCCCCAGCCCGGATCGGTGGAAACCGAAGGTGAGAGAGGTTGTGGCAGTCGATCGAAATCATCTGGAGATCCTTTTTAGTGAAGAGATGGAGAAGGGTTCGGCGGAAGCGATTGAGAATTATCAGGTAACTTTGTTAGAAGGTGAGAGTCTCTCCGTAATTTCTGCCCTTATGAAAAAAGATGGGAAATCCGTGCAACTGACAACGGAGCCACAAGGGGATAAGGAATATCTCATTGAGATTACAGGTGTCCTGGACGTCGCAGGGAATGAGGTGAAGAGAGGAAGGAAGAGGTTCCGAGGGAGTACTACCCGAGATGGTATCTCCCCCACGCTTCTAACGCTCACGCCCACGTCTGGTATGACAAAGGTCTCCCCAGACACATCGCTCGTCCTGACCTTCTCCGAATCCATGGACACTTCGGCAGTGGGGGAAGCCATCATCATTCTTCCACCCCGAGCCTTAGTCCTTGACTGGAGTCCATCCCTGTCTGAAGTTCAAATCCGTGATGAAGAGGGGTTCCAAGAGGGATTTGTTTACAGGGTTTATGTGACGGGGGGATGTCGGGATATTGCCGGGAATCCTCTTAGGAATTCCCGTTCCACCCACTTCACAGTAGACGTTTCTCTTCCGAAGGGGTCCGTCACAGGGAGGGTCGTATTGGAGGAGCCGAAGGGAACGCTCATCGGGCTTTTGAATTTTGCAGGGGCGTATAGCGATACGACCCTACTCCTTCTATTAGAGATCATTCAGGAAAAGGAGGGAGGATTCCGGTTGACTCCCCTCCTGGGTGGGACTTATCTCTTAGTGGGTTGGAAAGAGGAAGAGAATTTAATTTATTCCGGGACCTATGGACCTTTTGATTTGAAAGAGGAAGAACCCATAGAGGGGATTCCTCTCTCTCTTGAACCGGATGGGAAGGAAAGCCCTGCGTCGATTTTGAAAAAGTTCTATCCGTTGATGCGATCATCAGCGGATTGAGCGGATCGATGTTTGTAGAGAAAAACGAAGCCCTCTTGATTCGCCTCATGCGGACTCAAGAGGGCTTCGTTATGTGGGCTTGAAGTAAGCGGTTCAACGAAGCAGGATTAATTTCTTTGTAGCAGTATAATCGCCCATTTGCAGGCGATAGAAATAGATACCGTTTGGTACTTCCTGTTCCCTGCTGTTCTTCCCATTCCACTCCACGGTATAGCTGCCCACCTCCTGCACTCCATCCACTAATGTTCGCACCACCCGTCCTGTTATATCGTAGATCGCAAGCCTGACCCGAGTCGGGTTATTGATTGCTGATTGCTGACTGCTGACTGCTGGGAGGATGTAGTGAATGGTGGTGGTGGAAGAGAAGGGGTTGGGAGAGTTCTTGGAGAGGGAAATGTCTACCCTTGTTGGTGATGAAAATCTTAAATTGCAATCCACAAGGGCTGTCCCCTCATTGATCTCGGCAGCCAAGCCTTGAGCCTCTTTGCAGTCGTCATCCGATCCAGAGGCCAAGAGGGTTTTGATCTCGTCAATGGCATCCTGCACTGTACTGCCATCGGTAATGCCCTGGCATGTGGTGAGCCGATCCGAGGCGATGTTGAGGAGGATGGCCGCAAACTGCCTCCTCGCCTTCCGGCATGGATCGTTCTCCGGTGGAGAGACCGCCATCAAATCACAGATGTCGCCAGCATCAAAACCGTCGAAGATGGGGGAGCCGAGAGCAACGACATCGTCCACATAAGGATCAACCCCATTGAGTTCCTCTGGATGGGGTTTCTTGCAGACCCTCCTCCAGAATCCCTGGGTCCTCTGGTCACAGAGGGGTACACAAGCCAGGCATTTTCCCTTGATGATCAGTCCACCTAGATTAAATTCTCCTCCGCCAGTATCCAGGACTTCAAGTATATCCCCTGATTCGATATCGAATCTGTAGGCCTTTCCCGTTTCCAATCCCCCGGACCAGAACTCGTGGCAACCAGGTGCCAAGTTCAAGGAGAACCAGAAGTTCTCGCCCGGTGCATCGTAGGTCTGAATCTGGTTTCCACCAGCGTCCAAACGGACAACAACATTCGTGTTCGCAACAAGAATACCTCCATCAGGAAGGATGCGCAGTCCGAATGAAAAAGTATGGGGGAGAGGGTTGACGTTGAAGACACCCAGGCTGAGATCGTTGCAAACGTCATATATCCGAACGTTCTGGTCTTCTACCGTCCAGAACATCGTACAATTGTCCTCCGCCAAGTCCATCCAGTCTGTCCCCCCCCGGCCGACGTTGCTGGGATTGAAGTCGCCGTGGACCAGCCTGCAATCGGACTCCAATTCTTCCAAACGCCCGGATTCCGCGTTTACGATTTGCCCTATCCGACCCACGGCTTCCTGGCCGATCCAGGCTCGAACTTCAGCCTTGTCCAGAGATTCCGAAATAAACCCCCGCACGCCGCCAAATGAGAAAGCCGACACCGACCCGTCCGAGTTTATCCAGCCCGGC
>JADFOU010000001.1:391-35610 GCA_022562655.1 candidate division TA06 bacterium | reverse complement strand
GCTGAAAATTAGAAATCAGTTAAGCAAATTTCCATTCCTGACCTGTCGTCAGGACAGGTTTCCAATGTCTATTGCCAATCTCCGATTCCCAAAAACCAATTTCTAATGACGTTAGACACAAAGGCTACTGTTCGAGTTTTGAAGGAACGCCATCCTGAGGCGATCCTCCATGCCGAGGACCCTTTTGGAAATCTTGTGGTGACGATCAAACGAGAGGATCTCCTTGAGGTCTGCAAGACTCTGAAGACCCACCCGGATCTTGATTATAAACTCTTTTTGGATTTGTGTGGGGTGGATAACCTGAACCGAAATCAGGGACCTCAGTTTCAAGCACCGTATCATGTTCATCTCCAAGGAAAGGGTCCGGGGGGAGGTACTGTTCAGAATCATCGCTTTGAGGCAGTTTATCACCTCTACTCCATCGATAAGAAACACCGCGTGAGGCTCAAGGTTCCCCTGGAGGAGTCCGATCTCTCTCTCGAATCTGTTACCCCTATCTGGAAGGGGGCAAACTGGTTTGAGCGAGAAGCCTTTGATATGTTCGGGTTCCAGTTCAAGGGACATCCCTACCTCCGGCGGATCCTCACCCATGAGGAGTTTGTGGGGTACCCACTGAGAAAGGATTATGATGCGGAGGAGCGCCATCGGCTCAGCCGGACCTATGAAGTAGTGGATATTGAGGAGGTTTTGGCGAAGCCAAAGGAGGACATGGAGACAGGGGAGAGGATGGTTCTCAGCATTGGTCCCGCCCATCCTGCCACCCACGGGGTCTACCGGTTCCAGGTCGTTTTAGATGGAGAGCGGATCGAGGAGTGCCAGACCGAGATCGGTTACCTCCACCGGTGTTTCGAGAAGATGTGCGAGACCCATGACTACAATCAGGTGATGCCCTATGTGGATCGGCTCAATTATCTCTCCGCCTTTATGAACAATGTGGGCTACTGTATGGCGGTGGAGAAGCTCCTGGGGATTGAGGTCCCGGAGCGTGCAATGCGGATTCATGTGATCCTCTCCGAGTTCAACCGGATCATGGACCACATGGTCTGTATCGGGACGAATCTTGTGGATCTGGGTGCCCTCACCAACTTCTGGTATTTCTTCCAGCCGAGGGAAGAGATCTATAGTTTGATTGAGTCCTGCTGTGGGGCCCGCCTGACGGTAAGTTATGCCAGGATCGGTGGGCTGATGTGGGATATACCAAAGGATTTTATTCCGAGGTCGAAGGAGATTCTGAAAAAGCTTCCCAAGTTTATCAACGATGTGGACAAGATGAATACCCGGAATGTCATCTTCCGGAGGCGGACGGTGGGGGTGAGTGATATGACGGCTGAAGATGCCGTGGATTGGGGATTCACGGGTCCCTGCCTGCGGGCGGCGGGGGTCCCCTATGATGTCCGGAAGGCCCATCCCTATTATGGATATGACCAGTTTGAATTTGATGTCCCCATCGGGACCCGGGGGGATGTCTATGACCGGTATCTGGTTCGGATGGAGGAGATGCGCCAGTCCATCCGGATCATTGAACAGGCATTGAAGGATATCCCTGAAGGACCTGTCATCACCGATGACAAGCGGGTGGCGATGCCCCCGAAGGAGGAGGTCTATACCAATATTGAGGCACTCATGCAGCAGTTCAAACTGGTGATGGAGGGGATCCAGGTACCGCCTGGAGAGGTCTATACCTATACCGAAGCCGCCAATGGGGAACTGGGGTTCTATATCATCAGTGATGGGACGGGGCATCCCTATCGGTTCAAGGTTCGTCCCCCCTGCTTTGCCGTCTTTCAGGCTTTTGACAGTATGGTTAAGGGGGGGCTCATCGCGGATCTGGTTGCCATTCTGGGGAGTCTCAATATCGTAGCAGGGGAGCTCGAACGTTAGGCGATAACTGAGTAATGGGTGCATAGAATTTCGAATGTCGAATAACGAATTTCCAATTTAGAATTACTCAAACGATTTACCAAAACCCATTATCCAAATTCTAGACTTCGATGTCATTCGAACTTTCTGAGAAGGCGAAGAAAGAAATTGAGCGGGAGTTGGGGCGATATCCGGTGAAAGATTCCGCCCTCCTCCCCGTCTTCTGGATTGTCCATAATGAAAGGGGGTGTGTGGATGATGAGGCGGTGGAATATATCGCAGGTCTCTTTGACTTTTCCGCGGCAAAGGTTTTAGGCGTCCTCTCCTTCTACTGGATGCTTCGGAGAAAATCGGCGGGAAAGTATGTGATCAGTCTCTGTAAGAACATCTCCTGTTATCTCCGGGAGTATGAAAATATCCTGACCCATCTTCAAGACCTTCTCAAGGTCCAGGTGGGGGAGACGACAAAGGATGGAGTTTTTACCCTACAACTGGCAGAATGCCTTGGATCCTGCGGGACAGCTCCCATGATGATGGTGAACAACCGATATTATGAAGATCTGACGAGGGAGAGGGTGACGGAGTTGGTTGAGGGGTGGAGGAAGGAGGCAATGACAAATGGAAAATAAAAAATTCCAAAAAATCCGGGAAATCCGCTGATGAGAGAGCATAAGAAAATCCTCACCGCAAACCTTGACGATCCGGAGTCCCATACCCTGAAGAGTTATGAGGCTCATGGGGGGTACAAGGCTTTTCAAAAAGCCCTCAAGGAGATGACGCCGGAGGAGATTATTGAGGAGATGAAGAAGTCGGGCTTACGTGGGCGGGGTGGTGCCGGATTTCCCACGGGGCTCAAGTGGAGTTTTATGGATAAGAAGTCTCCCAAGCCCAAATATCTTGTGAACAACAGCGATGAGAGTGAGCCCGGGACCTTCAAGGATCGCCTCCTGATGGAGAGAAACACCCATCAGATGTTGGAAGGGATGATCATTGCCGCTTATGCCCTGGATGTTCACCTCGCCTTTGTCTATATTCGTGGGGAGTATACCTCCTGTATTGAGAATACGGAGAGGGCAGTTGAAGAGGCGAAGGAGAAGGGGTATTTGGGGAAGAATATTCTGGGGACGGGTTTTGATCTGGAGATCATTGTCTATAAAGGAGCAGGGGCTTATATCTGTGGGGATGAGACGGGCATGCTCTCTTCTTTGGAAGGAAAACGGGGCTATCCCAAGGTGAAGCCTCCTTTCCCTGCAATCCAGGGTCTCTTCGGGTGTCCGACAGTGGTGAATAATACGGAGACCTTGGCTACGGTCCCCTGGATACTCCAGAACGGGAGTGACACCTATGCCAAGATCGGCCCCGAGAAGAGCCCGGGAACCCGCCTCTTCTGCGTGAGCGGGCATGTGAAGAAACCTGGGGTTTATGAGTTAGAAATGGGTTCACCCTTGATGGAATTGATCAATGACCACTGTGGTGGGATGCAGAATGGGAGTCGGTTGAAGGGGATTATTCCAGGAGGTCCTTCTGTTCCCATCCTGACGGCAGAGGAGTGCGATAAGGCGATCCTTGACTTTGATTCCATGAAAGAGATCGGTTCACACCTGGGGTCGGGAGGGGTGATCGTCTTTGGGGAGGAGGCATGCATGGTCAGGTCCCTCTTGGTATTAACCGAGTTTTTTGCAGATGAGTCCTGTGGTCAGTGTACCCCTTGCCGGGAAGGGACGGGGTGGGCGGTTAAGTTGCTCCATCCTTTTGTAGAAGGGAAGGGAGAACTGCCGGATTTAGACCTCCTGATGGATGTTGCGGATCGCATGAAGTTCCGGACGGTCTGCACCCTTGCCGATGCGGCGGCCTCCCCGATTGAGAGTTTTATCATAAAATATCGGAAAGAGTTTGAGGATCATATCGCCAATGGAGGGTGTGCATCGCATAGTCAAACTCAGAATTAACAAAGCAATCTGCCTTAGACGGATCATTTCAAGGTTCAAAATATTGCTAATTTGGATAGAAAGTATAAGAATCCTCCTCTCATTGAGGCACTCTGTGGTATTCAGTTTGAGCCAGACGCCTCATGGGATCTCGCTATCCCAGGCCTGGTCTATGAAGAGGTGAAGAAGGACTTCCCGAAAAGACGGCCAGTCAAGGTAATTGAAGGAAACCTTACTGCCGATCAAGAAGGTGTTAAACAACAAATGAGAACAACAGAACGAATTCAGTTTTTACGAGACGATGGAAAGGTCTTGATACAGGTCGGACCCAATTTTCTATCCGTCAACCACTTGAAGCCTTATTCTACTTGGGAGGAGTTCCTGCCTTTAATTCAGCAGGGCTTCGATGTTTATCGTAGAATAGCCAAGCCGAAAGGAATTCAAAACATTGGGCTCCGATACATTAACCGCATTGAAATTCCAGTGCAGGAAATAAAGATAGAAGATTACTTGCAGTTTTACCCCTTTTTAGGGAAACAATTACCCCAAGAGCATGGTCCCTTTATTGCAGGGATTCAGTTGTCTCATCAAAATTCAAGAGATATCCTGAAGATGGAGTTGGCAAACGCTGAAGTGGATAGACCCGGCTTGATAGCAATGATCCTCGATTTAGATTATTCTCTTGCTCAATCTAGGAAAATAACCTTTGATAATGTCCTTGAATGGATACAGATTGCCCATCAACATATCAAGGATACTTTTGAGGCCTGCCTAACAGACCGATTGAGACAAATATTTGAACAGGAGAAAGAATAATTGGCCAATCTTTCATCTACATTAGGGAAAGCGTCGTTTCCTATACCTAACCAGTCTCAGTGGTTTCAACGGAGGAGAATGCCTGAAGTAGAGAACTTTTCTGAGGATTTAATCGATCAACCGATTTATAGAATTGCCGAAGCTCATGAACAGGAGTGGATTTCATTACATTCACGGACTCATGCATGGAATGTTGTAAAACTTGGTACTCCCTGGCAACAGGTGGGTGCCGCAACTGTTCGCCTCGACCCAATTCTATTGGAATTTCTTGAGCGATCTTATACTGTAAGAAGAAGATCAGAAGTTCTTCAATTTCTTTCAACCAATTCTTTTCTCGTTACTCTGTTGCTGGAAGTATATGCCCGGATTGAGGATTACTTCGGACATCACCCCCATGTGGTCCTTGAAGTAGTGACCGATCCTGAAGCGGAAGAAGAAGAGAAGGAATTCTTCGCCTTTATTCAAACGAGTCTCTCACCGAAGGAAGCATTGGAGAGACTTGATAAATTTGATAAGGAGTGGTGGCTTAGAGCTATGGACCGAGGGCAAGGCAAACTCTGCATTGATGTTGAATTCTTATGAGTTTCGATTGGATCGACTATCTAAATTTAGCGAAGGAACTCGCAGGGCAACCAACGAACCCTTCGACTCAAGACTCCAAATTGCGTTCAGCCATCAGCAGAGCTTATTACGCAGTCTTTTGTAAGGCAAGAAATTATTTGCGGGATAATAAGCCTGAGGTTCAGATCACTAACACTGGGACAGATCATATAATCGTTTGGAAGTGGTTCAGAAGCCAGACTGAAATTCCCCTTAAGAAAATAGGTGAAGCAGGGAGGCGTCTGAAGAAAGACAGAAGAAAAGCAGACTATGATGATACTATACCCAACCTTTCTTCTCTTAGTGCAAAGGGAATGATAGTGGCAACTCAGATTTTTTCTACATTTAAAAAATTGTAATTACCGTAACCAATGGATTTAATCTCTCAGAACGGATTTTAGATTAGAAGGTTAACCCGAATGTTGGAATTTAGAATTCTAAATGAAAACCTATATGGTTAAGATCACTATTGACGGAAAAGAATTAGAGGTTCCGGAAGGGACGGTCATCATCCAGGCAGCCTTGGAAAACGACATTCATATCCCCCACTACTGCTATCACCCGGATCTCTCCATTGATGGGAACTGTAGGATGTGCCTCGTGGAGGTGGAGGGGATGCCGAAACTCCCCATCGCCTGTGCCACTCCTGTGGCGGATGGGATGGTGGTTCATACAAAGAACGAAAACGTGACAAAGGCTCAGGAGAGTGTGATGGAGTTTCTCCTGATCAACCACCCCATCGACTGCCCCATCTGTGACCAGGCAGGAGAGTGCGGGCTCCAGGATTACTATATGAACCATGGTCTCCACAACAGTCGGATTGGCCTCAGGGAGAAGGTTCTGAAGCGGAAGGTGATTGATCTCGGCGAGATGATCGTCCTGGATACGGAGCGGTGTATCCTCTGTTCACGTTGTATCCGCTTTTTTGACGAGGTGACCCATACGGGAGAGTTGCAATTCTACAAACGGGGAGATCGGACAGAGATCGGGACCTATAAAGACCAACCCATTGATAATTCCTACTCAGGAAATGTGGTGGATATCTGTCCGGTGGGAGCCCTCACAAGCAAGGACTTCCGATTCAAACAGAGGGTCTGGTTTCTGAAGGGGACGAAGTCGGTCTGCCCGACCTGTTCTACGGGTTGTAATATCCGGATTGACCATACAAAGGGAGTTGTCTTTCGCCTTGTCCCCCGGAGGAACCCCGAGGTGAATAAGAGTTGGATGTGTGATAAGGGGAGGATGGCTTACCCATTGATCAACGGGGAAAACCGGTTAAAATACCCGATGATCCGGAATGGTGAAAACCTGGAGCCCTCACCCTGGGAGGAGGCTCTGGATCGGGTCGTCAAAGAACTCAAAAAAATCAAAGAAGAGTCAGGTCCAGAAGCCATCGCAGGGATTGCATCCCCTCAAGGGACAAATGAGGATCTCTTTCTCTTCAAGAAATGGATAAGAGAGGGGATTGGAACCTCTCTTATGGATTTTCGAGTGAATGATGAGGATAAAAAAGTCCGGGAAATGGAGGATTCGATTCTCCGGAGGAAGGATGAGAATCCGAATACCCGAGGAGCCCTTGCCCTGGATCTTGTTCCCAAGAATGGAGGTTTGGATACAAAAGGGATATTGACCGCTGTCAAAGAAGGGAAGATCAAGGGGCTTTATCTGCAGAGACCCATTGACCATTTCCCGGATAAGACCTTACTCAAAGAAGCTCTCGAGAAGGCGGAGTTTGTGGTGATGCATGCCACTCATAATGGAGAGGGAATGAGGGCTGCTCATGTCGTCCTTCCTTCCTGTACCTATGCGGAGAAGGATGGGACCTTCACCAATTATGAGGACAGGGTTCAACAGATCCACAGGGCTTTTCCTCCTATCGGGGAGTCGAGACCGGATTGGGAGATCTTCAGAGATCTTTTAGTGCATTTTGGTGTGAGTCTCTCTTTTCCTACCGCCCAGGACGTTTTTCTTCAACTCTCCAAAGAGGAGAGGGCATTCCAGGGAATGACACTGAAGGGGATTGGAGATCTAGGAAGGCGGATTAGTAGTTAAATTGTAGAATCGTTAAATGGTTCAATTGAATGTCCAACCAAATATCGTTTAGCCAAATTTACCCGTTTAACAAATCACCAATTACCATTTAACCAAACTCATGGAATCTTATGTGAAGGTGGTGAAGGTCGAGAAGGTGGGACCCCTGGATACTCTGAGGGGGCTCTGGGTCACTCTCTCCAATTTTTTTCGAACGATATTCCTGAGGAATCGGGTGACCATCCAGTATCCAGAGGAGGAACGAGACTATTCCGAACGGTTTCGGGGAGTTCACATCCTCACAAAACATGAGGATGGTACTCCCAAATGCACCGCCTGTTTCCTCTGTGCGACCATCTGTCCCGCGGACTGTATCCATATTGAGGCGGGGGAGCACCCCAATAACCGGGTTGAGAAAATTCCGACAAGGTTTGACATTGACATGCTTCGGTGTGTCTTCTGTGGTTACTGCGTGGATGCCTGCCCGGAAGAGGCGATCATCATGAGTAAGGAGTATGATCTTGCCACCGATACCCGAGAAGAGTCTATCTTTACCATGGAGATGCTCCTCAATCGTGCGGACAAGCTGGGATTTGATAACGGATATAGGCCCCATTTCGGGCCTCTCGGCGGTGGCGGAACAAGGGGCAAGATGGAGGAGGCAGGGATCACCGGAACGACAAGAAAAAAATGAATGAAACCCTCAAAGGGAGACGGGTTCTCATCCTGGTGGAAGACCTCTATCAGGAATTGGAAGTCTGGTATCCTTACTATCGTCTTAAGGAAGAAGGGGCAGAGGTGATCTTTGTCGGGACGGGACGCTCAAAGCACTATAAGGGTAAGCATGGCTATCCCTTGGAGGAAGAGAAACGGGTGGATGAGGTTATCGATGAATCTTATGATGCGGTCGTGATCCCAGGAGGGTATGCTCCAGATCTGATGCGGAGGTGTGAGGCGATGGTTCGATTGGTGAAAGAGGCACATGAGAGGGGCAAAGTAGTCGCCGCTATCTGTCACGGGGGATGGATGCTGGCTTCTTCTGGGATCCTTCAGGGCAAGACCGTCACCTGCTTCTCTGCGATAAAGGATGACCTGATCCATGCGGGTGCCAAGTATGTAGATCAGGAAGTAGTCGTAAATGGGAAACTGATTACGTCCCGCAAACCGGATGACCTCCCTGTCTTCTGTGTTGAACTCATTAAGGCGTTGGCATAACCACCTTCATCTCTTGGGGAAGAGATGAAGGTGAAAGAGATGAAAAGGGAAATGATCACAGCAAAGGTGATGAAAACGGCACCAGAATCTCCTGTCAATATAGAGAGGGTCTCTCCCTTCTCCCAGACCCGAGATGAGAAGGTACTGAGGGAAATTGCGAGGGAGGTTCGGAAAGATATCATTCGCATGACGACGGAGGCGGGTTCGGGCCATCCTGGCGGTTCCCTCTCTGCCACAGATCTTTTGGTGGCTCTCTTCTGGGGGGAGATGAGACATAAGCCCAATGACCGCTACTGGGCGGATCGGGATCGGTTTATCCTCTCCAAGGGCCATGGGTGTCCTGCTCTCTATTCGGTCTACGCCCGAACGGGCTATATTGCTCACGAGATTCTTCCCACTTTGAGAAAGTTGGGCTCCCCTCTTCAGGGACATCCCTGTATGATCCACCTGCCAACCCTGGAGATCTCCACAGGCTCTCTTGGACACGGGCTCTCTGTGGGGAATGGGATGGCGCTGGCGGGGAGGTTGGATGGGAAGGATTATCGGGTTTATGTGGTGATGGGGGATGGGGAACAGCAGGAGGGATCGGTCTGGGAGGCTGCGATGTCAGGTGCTCATTACAAACTTGACCACGTTTGCGGTATTATAGATTATAATCATTTGGAAACAGAGGGGACTGTGGAAGAGGTGATGGACATTGCTCCCTTGGCGGAAAAGTGGTGCGCCTTTGGCTGGCATACCATCGAGATTGACGGGCATAATTTCGACGAGATTTTTGCCGCCCTCGATGAAGCGAAAGCGACGAAAGGGAAACCCACCATGATTGTTGCCCAGACGGTGAAGGGGAAAGGGGTCTCCTTTATGGAGAACAATGTCGGCTTCCACGGCAAGTCAGCGACAAGAGAACAGATGGAGCAGGCCATAAAGGAACTGGATGAAAGTGAATAATGAATATCGAATACTGAATGTAGAATTCTGAATGTCAAATGAAAAATGGTTAAACTCGGAGAAAGAGAATCTACCCGGAACGCCTATGGGGTCGCCCTTGCTGAATTAGGGGAAATCCACCCCGAGATCGTTGCCCTGGACGCCGATCTTGCGGGTTCCACCCAAACCCGCCGATTTGCCGATAAGTTTCCGGAGCGGTTCTTTGAGATGGGGATCAGTGAAGCGGATATGATGTGCACGGCGGCAGGGCTCGCCGTCTCTGGCAAGATCCCCTTTGTCTCTACCTTTGTCATCTTCGGAGCGGGGAGGGCGTGGGAGCAGATTCGGAACACCATCTGCAGGCCGAACCTTCCCGTTCGAATATGTCTCTCCCATGGGGGGATTTCCATCGGGGAGGATGGTTCATCAGCCCAGGCTTGTGAGGATTTTGCCATTATGCGTTCCATTCCTAATATATCGGTAATCGTCCCCTGTGATGCGGCGGAGACTAAGGCGCTGATTCATGAGATCTGGGACAAACCGAAGAGTCCGGTCTATATCCGAATGACACGGAACAAAGTTCCGACGATTCTGGATGAAAATGACCAGTCATTTCATCAGAAATTCACCTTAGGAAAAGCCGTAACCCTTCGGGAGGGGAGCCAGGCGACGATCATTGCCTGCGGACAGATGGTGGCTGTTGGAATACAGGCGGCTGAGGAATTGGCGAAGGAGGGGATTGAGGTTCGGGTAGTCAACATGTCCACCATTAAACCGATTGATCAAGATGCCATTGAAAAAGCTGCCCGGGAGACAGGGAGGATTGTGACCGTGGAGGAGCACAATATCTATGGAGGTCTGGGAGGGGCAGTGGCGGAGGTGGTGACGGAGCGGTATCCGGTTCCCATGCGACGAGTGGGTGTTCGAGATGTCTTTGGGGAGTCGGGCTCACCGGACGCTCTCTTTGAAAAATACGGCCTCACTCCTAAAAATGTTGTGAAGGCTGTCAAGGATCTGGTTAAATCGTAATTCGTTAAATAATTAAATTTAACCATTCAACCATTTAACCAATAATATCCTTATTATTATGGACGAAAAGATAAAACTTCAGAAGATTGATGACTACCGCTGGATGATTCCCCAGGAAGGGAAGATGCGGGTGCCCGGGATGATCTATGCCGATGCCTCTCTGCTTGAGGAGATCCGTCTGGACCAGGCCCTTCAACAGGTGAAGAATGTGGCGGAACTTCCTGGGATCGTCAAGTACTCTTTGGCGATGCCCGACATCCACTGGGGCTACGGGTTTCCCATTGGAGGGGTGGCGGCGACGGATGCAGAAGAGGGGGTGATCTCTCCAGGAGGGGTGGGGTATGATATCAACTGCGGGGTTCGCCTCTTGGCTTCCAACCTCTTTCGAAAAGATATTCAGGAGAAGATGAAGGCCGTCGTGGACGCTCTCATGGCAGGGGTTCCTACCGGTGTGGGCTCAAAAGGGAGGATCAGACTCTCCCATCAGGATGAGGAGAAGGTCTTTGTTCAGGGGGCGAGGTGGGCGATTGAGCATGGGTATGGCACTGAGACCGATTTGGAACGGACGGAGGATGGAGGCTGTCTGAAAGGGTCTAACCCGGATGCAGTCAGTGATATAGCAAAGAAGAGAGGGAAGGAACAACTGGGCTCTCTCGGGTCCGGGAACCACTTTTGTGAGGTGGGTTTCGTGGAGGAGGTCTATGATGAAAAGATCGCTCAAGTCTTGGGTCTCGAGAAAGACCTGATCACCGTCATCATCCACTGTGGGTCACGGGGATTTGGTCATCAGGTTTGTGACGACTATTTGAAGGTAATGGCAAGAGTGGTGGCGAGGGAAGGGATCGAGCTCCCGGATCGGCAGTTGGCATGTGCTCCCCTCTCGACAAAAGAGGCGAAGGACTATATCGGGGCGATGCGGTGTGCCGCGAATTATGCCTGGGCGAATCGTCAGATGATCACCCATTGGGTCCGGGAGACCCTCCAGAAGGTTCTGGATCTCTCTCCGAGGGATTTAGGACTTCGAATGATCTATGACGTCTGTCACAATATTGCCAAATTCGAGACCCACATGGTGAATGGGAAGGAGCGAAAGCTCTGTGTCCACCGAAAGGGGGCGACAAGAGCCTTTCCCGCCGGTCATGAGGTCCTTCCTGATGTCTACCGGGATGTGGGTCAGCCGGTCCTGATACCCGGGGATATGGGGAGATACTCCTTTGTCTTGGTGGGGACGGATCGGGCCATGGAGGAGACCTTCGGTTCCACCTGTCATGGTGCCGGACGACGGATGAGTCGTGCTAAGGCGAAGAGGGCGAGCCGGGGAAGGGATATTGTGAAGGAATTAAGGGATCAAGGGGTTGAGGTTCGAGGGCAGGGATGGAGAACCCTTGTGGAGGAAATCCCGGAGGCTTATAAGGACGTAGCAAAAGTTGTCAATGTCGTGGCAGGGGCAGGGATTTCCAAGATCGTTGCAAAATTGAAACCGATTGGGGTGATAAAAGGGTAGAACTATTGATGGAACCATGAAATTCGGGGAGTTTGAGATTCATATCGTCTCGGATGGGGTCCAGCGGCTGGATGGGGGCGCGATGTTTGGGGTGGTGCCAAAGGTCCTCTGGGAGAAGACCAATCCACCCGATGAGCGGAACCGTATTTTAATGGGTCTGAACTGTCTTCTCGTTCGTGCCTATGGTAAGAACATCCTGATGGATACGGGGATCGGTGGGAAAGAGGTGGAGAAGTTCTGCGACATCTACGGCGTGGAGAGGAATCCAGGGCTGGTAGCCCATCTCAAGGAATTGGGTCTCGAGCCAAAGGATATTGACCTTGTGATCAATACCCATTTCCACTTTGACCATTGTGGAGGGAATACACATATTCTTGATGGAAAAGTTGTTTCTACCTTTCCGAAGGCGAAATATTTTGTCCAGAGGGGTGAGTTTGAAGAAGCGACCCATCCGAATGACAGGACGAAGGCGAGTTATTTTTCGAGAAATTTTGTTCCGATCGAGGAAAGAGGGCAGTTCGAATTCTTGGATGGGGATGAGGAGATTATGGAGGGGATCTCCGTTATCCGAACCCCTGGACATACCGGCCACCACCAGTGTGTCTTCATTGAGTCTGAGGGAAAGAATGCCCTCTTCTTAGGAGATTTAGTCCCCATGACTTCTCATGTTCCTTATCCTTATATTATGGCGTATGACCTGAAGCCCATGGACACTTTAGAGACGAAGAAGAAAATCCTCCCACAAGCCCTGGAGGAAAACTGGCTTTTGATCTTTGAGCATGATGTGAATACCCCCTTGGGTCACTTGCAGAAGAAAGATGGAAGGATGGCTGTGGTGAAGATAACGGATTCATTTTAAATCGATCATTTTAAAATTCAAAATTAGCAATGAATACTGTGGGAGAGAAAGCGCCTGATTTTGAAGGGGAGACCTTTGATGGGAAGAAAATCCGCCTTTCCGATTTTCGAGGAAAGAGTGTCGTACTCTATTTTTACCCCAAGGACAACACCCCAGGGTGCACAAAGGAGGCCTGTGGGTTCAATGAGCACCTGAAGGAATTCGATGCGTTGAATTCTCAGATCATTGGGGTGAGTGTGGATGGTCCCAAGTCTCACAAGACCTTCACGGAGAAATACGACCTGAAATTTCTTCTTCTCTCTGATAAAGATCGAAAAATTTCAAAAACTTATGGTGTTTTAAGTCTCTTTCGAACATCCAAACGTTCCACTTTTATCATTGATCGGGAAGGGAAAATCGCCCATGCCTTTCCTCAAGTCAAGGTAAAAGGGCACATCGATGAAGTTTTGGAGAAGATTCGTTGAGAAAGAAGATCATCGATCCTGAAATAGTCGATTACCTCTTCAAAGTGACTCCAGAGAGAGACCCAGTCCTGAAAGAGATGGAGTCTCTGGCTGAGGAGAGGAATTTTCCTATTGTGGGTCCTCTTGTAGGGCGAATCCTCTACCAGTTGGTGATGTTGTCACAAGCAAGAAAGATTTTCGAATTAGGCTCGGGCTTTGGTTACTCTGCCTATTGGCTTGCCAAGGGTCTCGGGGATTCCCGGTCCGGGCAAGACGGTGGAAAGATCTTCTGCGTCGAGGGAAGTGAAGAAAATGTTTGTCTGGCAAGAGAATTCTTCAAAAAAGGGGGAATGGAAGATCGGGTCGATTTCCGGAATGGAGATGCCCTCGAGGCGATCGAAGAGGAAGAAGGTCCTTTTGACATCATCTTCAATGATGTGGATAAAGAGCAGTATCCGGAAGTCTTCCGAAAGGCGGTTCCAAAACTTCGCAAGGGAGGACTCCTCATCAGCGACAACCTCTTGTGGCATGGGGAAGTCCTTTCCAAAGATCCGGATGAGGCGACAAAAGGAATTCAAGATTTTACTCAATTAATCTATGGATCCGAGGAATTGTTCACTACCATTCTTCCTATAAGGGATGGAATTTCTGTGAGTATTAAAATTTGATCAGCGCCTGCCTGCCGGCAGGCAGGGATTTAGCAGATTTAATCAGATTTAATATGCTGAATGCAAAGCAAAAAGGTGAAGACATGATGGATCTCAATAAAGAAGATCAAAGGAGACTTTTTTACAGACTTCTCCTCTGCAGGAACTTTGATGAGAAGATGCGGACCCTCTTCCGCCAGGCAAGATATGCAGGGACCTTTTTTTCGTGCGTCGGACAGGAGGCGACGACGGTTGTGCCTACCTTTCTTGCGAGGAAAGAGGATGTCGTCGGTCCCCAGCATCGGGAGATTGGTGCCTGTTTTGGAAAGGGGATGCCCACGAAATATATTGCCGCACAAATCTACGCCCGAAAGACGAGCCCCGATAAAGGAAAATCCCATCCGTGTCACTTTGGTTATCCCGAACTGAATATCATCACTCCTGCCAGCACTGTTGCGGCCCAAACGGTAATCGGAACAGGATGTGCCTTAGCCTTCAAGATCCGAAAAGAACCCCGTGTCGTCCTCGCCTTCACTGGGGAAGGGGGCACCTCCCAGGGAAGCTGGCATGAAGCCTGCAACTTCGCAGGGGTTCATAAACTACCCATCGTATTTGTCTGTCAAAATAACCTCTGGGCGGAGTCAGTCCATTACAAATTCACATCCGCCATCATTGACTATTCGGACCGGGCAAAAGCCTATGGATTTCCCGGGATCAGCATTGACGGAAATGATGTGGTGGCGGTTTACGAAGAGTCGAAAAAGGCGATTGAGCGTGCCAGAAAAGGTGAAGGTCCCACCCTCATCGAGATGAAAACCTATCGGTGGTATGGTCATTCGGAAGTGGATCCCGCTAATTACCGGATGAAGGAAGAGGTGGAGGAGTGGAAGAAGAAGGACCCCCTCCCACGATTTGAGGCTTTTCTCCGTAAGAATGGGGTTTTGGATGATAAGATTAAAGCAGAGATTGAGAAGGAGGTTGAGGAAGAGATTGAGGCGGCGATCAAATTTGCCGAAGAGAGCCCTCTCCCTGCTCCGGAGGAGGCTCTAACGGATGTCTATGCGGGCAATCAGACGATGATTTATGAGCGGCCGAAGGCGGAGAAGGTGAAGCCTGAACCCATACGGACATAAAAAGGAGTACCCGAATCGGGTAGCACAATATGGCTGTAACGACTTTTATCCAAGCGATTGTGGATGGGACGGCGGAGGAGATGCGGAGGGATGAGAGCATCTTCCTCTTCGGTGAGGATGTGGGGGTTCATGGAGGGGTCTGGGGGGAGACCCGGGGTCTCTTTCATGAGTTTGGGAGTGATCGGGTGATTGATACTCCCATCTCTGAGAATCTTATCGCGGGTCTTGGCGTGGGCTCAGCGATGATGGGGATGCGTCCCATCGCCATGATTCAGTTCGCAGACTTTATCTCCTTGGCAATGGATCAAATTACTCAGCACATGGCGAAGATGCGGTACCGTTCCGGTGGAGGATGGTCCTGCCCTGTTCTGATCCGAACCAATAGTGGAGGGGGAGTCCAAGCAGGTCTCTATCACTCCCAGGAGAATACCGCTTGGTTCTGCCATACCCCCGGTCTGAAGGTGGTCTACCCTTCTACAGCCTACGACGCTAAGGGACTTCTCAAAGCGGCTCTTCGGCAGGAAGACCCCGTCATCCTCTTCGAACACAAAGCCCTCTATCGAAGTGTCAAGGATGATATTCCGGAGAATGACTACATCGTCCCCATAGGACCTGCAGCCATTCGAAGAGAGGGGGAGGATGTGACTCTTGTTGTCTGGGGGAATATGGTCCGTTCAGCTTTAGAAGCTTCAGAAATGATGGAGAAGGAGGGGGTCAGTGTAGAGGTGATAGACTTCCGGACCCTGGTACCCATTGACAAGGAGACGCTGATCAATTCCCTGAAGAAGACGGGGAGGGTGGTCATCGCCCACGAGGAGAATCGGACTGGAGGATTTGGGGGAGAACTGGCCGCCATTCTTGCTGAAGAGGCTTTCGACTATTTGGATGCCCCGATCCATCGAGTGTGTGCTCCCGATGTCCCCCCCATTCCTTTTTCGATTCCCATGGAGAAGTTCCATATGCCGAATGCTGAGAAAATTGCTAAAGTCATTCGAAAAACGGTGGAATACTGAAAATTGAAAAAGAAAAAAGAAAAGGGCAATCCGCCTAAGGCGGACAAAGTTCAAAGAGCTCAGTGGATGATTCTAAAAAAGTAATGTATTGAACGATACGAAATACCTTGGCATTGAAGTTTTAAGTTTTAATTTTGAATCGAATCTTTAATTTTTTCTCTTTTCATTTTTATTTTTCAATTGATTGACGCAACTAACAAACGATATTTGTAGAATAACTTTATAATATTTAGAAACTTCAAGGAGGATCTGAGAGATGGCTGTATCAATTGTGGTTCCGCCTTTGGGAGAGAGTATTGTCGAAGGGACGATCGTCAAATGGCTGAAGAAGGAGGGGGAAAAGGTTGGAAAGGACGAGCCCGTTGTCGAGATTATGACCGATAAGATCAATGTGGAACTCCCGTCACCGGAAGAAGGAATTCTCGTGAAAATCCTTCAGGAGGAGGGAGCTGTTGTGCCTATCGGAACCCAGATTGGAGTCCTGAATGGAGAGGGGGCTGCGGAAATTATATCCAAAGCTTCTGTTCCTGCTTCCGAGGTCAAAGAGGAGAGGCCTACAGTCCCGATTGTGGAGTCCAAGACTACAGTGGGGCCTTCAGTCGTCTCAGAAGCACCCAAAAAGAGATCTTCTCCAGCCGTTCGGAGGCTGGCAAGGGAGTATAACATCAATATAGATGAGATTCAGGGAACGGGAGGGGGTGGACGGGTGTCGAAGGAGGATATTCTCAAGTTTATTGAGAGTCGGAAAGGGGCACCCACACCTACACCCGTTGGCGCCCCTACCCCTCTCGTTGGGGAGAGAGTCACAACTCCCCTCGGAGAGGAGGAGGTCATACCCTTCACGACTGTTCGGAAAGCCATCGCCGATCACATGATCCGTTCCCAACAGACTTCCGCCCATTACACTACAATCGATGAGGCGGACATGACTGGCATTGTCCAATTTGTCAAAAGGAATCAAAAGAACATTGAGGAGAAATTCGGGGTCCACCTTACCTATACCCCCTTCATTGTTAAGGCACTGATTCTCGCCCTGAAGGATTTCCCTCTTCTTAACTCCTCACTGAATGGGGACAAACTCCATCTCAAAAAATACTACAATATTGGAATTGCAGTTCATAGAGAGGAAGGACTCATTGTCCCCGTTTTAAAAAATGCCGACCAGAAAAACCTCCTGGAGATAACACGGGAGTTGAAGGATTTGGGGGAGAGAGCCCGAACGAACAAACTCACTCTGGATGAGGTGCAAGGTGGGACCTTTACCATCACCAATGCTGGGATGTATGGAACGATTGCGGCAACCCCCATCATCAATCAGCCTCAGGTGGGGATATTAGGTGTCAACCGGATTATGGAGAGACCTGTTGTTCGGAATGGAAACATTGTCATTTCTTGGATGACAAGCCTTTCCGGTACCTGGGATCATCGCGTGGTAGATGGAGGCGTTGCATCTCAGTTCCTTCACCGCCTGGTGGAATACTTGGAAGATCCAATCCTCTGGATTCTGAATGAGTAATATTTGGTTAAATAGTTAAATGCTTGAATGGTTAAATAGTGTGATTTAACAGATTACCATTTAACCAATTACCGATAACCAAAATATGGTTGAGGGGAATAACGTAAAGGACATTGTGGTAATCGGTGGCGGGCCTGGAGGGTATGTTGCCGCCATCCGGGCAGGACAGTTGGGGAAGTCTGTCCTGGTCGTCGAAAGGGATGCCCTGGGAGGCACTTGTCTCAACTATGGATGTATCCCTTCCAAAGCCCTTCTCACCATCACAGAATTTTATTCCAAGATTGAGAAGGCAAAGCAGTGGGGGATTGTGGCGGAGAAGGTCTCTATGGATCCCTCGAAAATGATCGACTGGAAGAACGAGATGGTGAAGGGAGTCGTGGGAGGAGTCCATACCCTGTTTAAGGGAAATCATGTGGAGCTTGTGGAGGGAGAAGGTGAGATCCCCAAACCTGGAGAAGTGGTGGTGATCAATGGTGGAGGGACACAATTGATTCAAGCAAAATCCATCATCATTGCTACAGGTTCTGTACCCGTCCAACTTCCGATGATTCCATTTAATCACAAAGAGGTAATTGACAGTAGGGATGCCCTGGAGCTTAGGGAGATTCCCAAGACTTTTGGCGTGATCGGCGGCGGTTATGTAGGTCTGGAGATTGCAACGATATTACATCGTCTGGGAAGTAAGGTCACAGTGATCGAGATGCAGGACACCATCCTGCCCGGCATGGAGCGGGAACTCTCTACCCAGGCATTGAGGATTATGAAAAATCAGGGGATGGAGATCCTCCTTAAGGTGAAAGTGGAAAAGGGGGATGTCACCCCGGAGGGAATGGTTGAACTTGTGGTTACAGGTGCAGAGGGAAAAACGGAAGAGAGGCGGATGGTCTTTGACAAAGTATTGGTCTCTGTGGGTAGGAGACCTTTGAGCCATAATTTAGGGTTGGAGAACCTTTCAATTCAAAAGGATCGTCAGGAGAACTTTAAAGTAAATGAGAAATTGGAGACAGGGATTCCGGGGATCTATGCCATTGGAGATGTTGCGGGGAATCAACAGTTGGCCCACAAGGCCTCCCGGGAGGGGACCATTCTGGCAGAAGCCCTTGCAGGAAAAGCGGCAACGATGTCCTGGCGGGTTGTCCCTTACTGTGTCTTCATCGATCCGGAACTAGCGGGGGTGGGGGTAACAGAAGAGGAGGCAAGAGCTGCAGGACATGAGGTGAAAGTAGGAAGGTTTCCCTTCCGTGCGAGCGGACGAGCCCGGAGTGTTGATGAGACAGAGGGTCTCGTTAAGATCATCGCCGATCGCGAGACGGATGAACTATTAGGGGTTCATATCTTAGGACATCATGCCTCCGAATTGATTGCAGAGGCGGCGGTGGCGATGGAAATGGAGGCCACAGCTGAGGATTTGGCCTCTACGATCCATGTCCACCCCACCTTTTCCGAATCCGTGATGGAAGCCGCCCTGAATGTGAATCTCCAGGCGATTCATGTTGTGAATAAAAGATGAGGAATGGGTCCATGAAAACTCCTTGTTCAATTCTGGATTTGGGTCGAATGGACTATAATGCCGCCCTTGACCTGCAGCACAAACGGGTAGAAGAGAAGCGGAATGGAAGAGAGGAAGACCTTCTTCTCTTTGTTGAACATCCTCCTGTAATCACGGTAGGTCGAGGGGGAGATGGAAAGAATATTCTGGTTGATTCTCAAACCCTTCGCGAGAAAGGGGTTTTACTCTACGAGATTGAACGGGGAGGAGATGTCACCTATCATGGGCCGGGTCAGATCGTGGGTTATCCCATCTTCGACCTCAATCGCCACGGGAAAGACCTCCATCGGTTTTTGAGAAACTTGGAAGAAGTTCTTATACAAACTCTTGAGTCTTATTCTCTAAAAGGAGAGCGGGTGGAAGGATACACTGGGGTCTGGGTGAATGGGGAGAAGATTGCAGCAATCGGCGTGGCGGTAAAGCACTGGATCACCTTTCACGGATTTGCCATGAATGTGAATACCGATCTCTCCTACTTCAACCTCATCTGTCCATGTGGAATCAACGATAAAGGGGTGACCTCTCTTGAAAAACTCCTGGGGAGATCTCTTGAATTGGAAGAAGTAAAAGAGCGAATTGTCAAAGGCTTTGAGGAGGTCTTTAGTATTCACCCCTTGTTCACTGAGGAGTACATTCATCATTCACTACTAACGGCCATTGAGGCAGAAGTCGCTTTGTAAGATCTATACGTTTTTTAGGAGGTTCAGATGGGTGAGAACAATAGTGACAATTTTCGGGTAAAGGTCGGCTTGGCGGAGATGCTCAAAGGTGGGGTCATCATGGATGTCATCGATGTCGAGCAGGCGAGGATTGCGGAGAAAGCAGGGGCAGTGGCGGTGATGGCTTTGGAGCGTGTGCCGGCTGATATTCGGAAAGAGGGTGGGGTCGCCCGAATGGCAGATTCTGATAAGATCAAAGCCATTCAAGCGGGTGTCTCCATCCCGGTCATGGCGAAGTGCCGGATCGGACACTTTGTAGAGGCCCAGATACTGGAAGCCTTGGAAGTGGACTTCATGGATGAGAGTGAAGTTTTGACCCCTGCCGATGAGGAGCATCATATTCAAAAACATCCTTTCAAGATTCCCTTTGTCTGCGGGGCAAGAGAACTGGGTGAAGCCCTCCGACGGGTGGATGAAGGTGCGGCGATGATCCGAACGAAGGGGGAGGCAGGGAGTGGGAATGTGGTGGAGGCGGTTCGTCATATGAAGGCGGTCACCAAGGCGATCCGGGAACTCCAAGAAATGGACGAGAAGGGGTTAAAGGAAAGAGCCCGAGAGTATCGGGTTCCACTGGAACTGGTGAAGGGGGTTGCCAAGAAAGGCAGTCTGCCTGTACCCAACTTCGCTGCCGGTGGGATCGCTACCCCGGCCGATGCCGCCCTGATGATGCAGCTGGGTGCCGAATCCGTCTTCGTGGGATCCGGGATCTTCAAGTCGAGCGATCCTGATAAGCGGGCTCGTGCCATTGTCTTGGCAACAACCCATTTCAATGATCCCGAAGTTCTGGCAAGGGTCTCTGGAGGGCTGGGAGAGCCCATGAAGGGGCTTGACATTGCCGAGATCGAACCCGAAAAACTCCTCCAGACCCGGGGATGGTGAACTAAAAAGTAACCACGAGATTTCACAGATTATCACAAGATTTTCTTATAGTTCTTTAAACCCTGATACAATCCGTACTAATCTTGTGGTTTAAATCAATTATTAATTCGATAAATATACTGACAAATTGTCCTACCAACTGCTACTGCCACTGCTACTATTGTTCTAATCTCGTGTAATCTTGTGGTTGAAAGGAAGTTCAATGCTTATCGGTATCCTTGCCCTCCAAGGGGATTTTGAACGGCACGAGAAGCGACTCAAAGAGATCGGGGTTGATTCGCATCGGGTGAAGAGTTGCGAGGATTTAAATAAGTGCGATGGATTGATTCTCCCTGGAGGGGAAACCACAACGCTGTGGAGTCTTCTCCAGTGGAATGGTCTTTTCCAGGCGATCCAGGAATATGAAAAGCCCATCTTCGGCACCTGTGCCGGGATGATCCTTCTGGCAAAAGAAATTGAAGGGATCCAGAAAGAGACCTTGAATCTCATTGACCTCACCGTGAAGCGGAATGCTTATGGGAGGCAGATCCACTCCTTTGAGGCAGAAGGAGAGGCTCCCTTTCTTGGAAATGGTGCTGGGATTCGGATGGTCTTCATCCGTGCCCCTAAAATCACACGGCTTGGAGAAGGAACGGAGTCTCTGGCGACGTGTAAGGGTGAGGTTGTGATGTCGAAGAATGAGCGGATTTTAGTCTCTACATTTCATCCTGAACTCACTCCCGATGTTCGAATCCACCGGTATTTTGTGGATGAATTTGTGAGAATCAATGACAAATGACAAAATTCTCCTGCGATCGGGGTATTTGGCTATTGAGTCACGGAGGCATACTTATAATCAAATGACAAATGCAATAGACCATAGACTATTGACTGTAGACTGTAGACTAAAGTCCAAAGTCCAAAGTCTAATGTCTGCCTTTGTCATTTTATCCGCCTTAGGCGGATCATTGTCCTATGCCGCTACTCCCTCTCAGACAAAGGGGCTCCGGAGCATTCACTCGGAGGATTTATTGAGGCACATACAGTATTTAGCCAGTGATGAACTGGAAGGCCGGAGGGCAGGGGAAGAGGGGGAGTGGAAGGCAGGGGAGTATATTGCAAAGGAGTTTGAAAAATACGGACTCTCTCCCCAGGGTGACGACGGAACCTACTTCCAGTTTTTAGAGGTTGTCTCCGGTGTCCACCTCGGGGAAGAGAACTCCTTAGAGTTTGTGCATTCCGAATCCCGCACTCCGCATCCCGCACTTAAACTTGAAGAAGATTACATTCCCTTTGGATTCTCTTCTTCAGGAGAGTTGGAAGGGGAAATGGTATTTTGTGGATATGGAATTACGGCAGAGGAATATCATTATGATGATTATGCGGACATAGAGGTCGATGGAAAGATCGTTGTAATCCTCCGTCACGAACCCCAAGAGAAAGATGAGAATTCCGTATTTCGAGGCACTGGTTTCACACGTTATGCAGGTCTCCGAGACAAAGTGATCAACGCCCGGCATCATGGAGCTATTGGGTTGTTCCTGGTCAATGACCCAAACAATCATTTGGATGAGGAGGATGAGCTTGTGAGGCTTGGGTATGCAGGAACCAGAGATGCTGGGATTCCAGCCTTTCATTTGAAGCGTTCCTTTCTTGAAGAGATGTTGAAAAAGCAAGGGAAAGATTTAAAAGAGATTCAATCAAAGATCGATCAAGATCTAAAGCCAGAATCCTTTTCGATGGTAGGAGTGGAAGTGAAGGCTTATGTGGATCTGGTCCGTGAGAAGAAGAAGGCTCGGAATGTGGTGGGTTATTTGGAAGGAAGAAATTCTCATGAAACGATTGTCGTGGGAGCCCATTACGACCACCTGGGCTATGGAGGATCGGGGAGTTTGGATCCAGATCGGTCAGAGATACACAATGGCGCCGATGATAACGCATCCGGAACTGCGGGGCTTCTTGAACTGGCGGAAGCCTTTGCTCTGCAAAAGAGCCGTCTGAGACGAAACATCGTCTTCGTTGCTTTTACCGGCGAGGAGTTGGGTCTTCTGGGGTCTAACCATTATGTGAACAACCCTCCTCTTCCTCTGGAAGAGACCATTGGCATGATCAATATGGATATGATCGGTAGGAGCAAAAACAATAAATTGATGGTGAGCGGGGTGGAAACAGGGAAAGGGTGGAAAAATACCCTGAAACGGTTGAATCGGAAGGCGAAGTTCGACATCTCCTATCACGATGATGGCTATGGACCCAGTGACCACACTTCTTTTTATTCCAAAAAGATCCCCGTCCTCTTCTTCTTCACCGGCGTCCATAAGGACTACCATAGACCCTCCGATGATTGGGAGAAGATTAATACTCGGGGTCTCAAACGGGTGACCCAATTGGTCTATCGCACCATTCAATCCATTCAAAGGTCTTCTGAGCCTCCCACTTATGTTGAGGTTGCCTCTGCGCCAAGGAGGAGTATGGGAGGAGGGAGAGGGTATGGAGCTTATCTCGGAGTGATTCCTGAATTTGGGTTTGAGGATGAGGGGGTGAGAATAACCGGCGTACGTGCAGGAAGCCCGGCAGAGAAGGCAGGGCTGCAGGGAGAAGATGTGATCATAAAATTTGATGGGAAGGGGATCAAGGATCTTTATGATTTAACTTATGCACTTCGTTCAAAGAAATCTGGGGATGCGGTGGATCTTCTCGTTTTGAGGGAGAGAGGAGAGATCGCCTTAAAGGCAACCTTAGGGAAAAGGGGAGGTGGAGAACCGGTGAGAGAATCTGAAGAGAAAGAAAAAGGAGAAGACGAGATGAGTGATTTGTTAGAAGTGGGAAAGCCGGCACCGGATTTTACACTCAAAACCATTGGCGGTCGGGACGTGAGCCTCAAGGATTTTCAGGGAAAGAAAAATGTAGTTCTATACTTCTATCCAATGGACGATACGCCTGGATGTACGAAAGAGGCTTGCAGTTTCCGGGATAATCTCTCAAGGATTGAAGCACTCAATACTGAAATTTTGGGGGTGAGTGTGGACGGTCTAGACTCTCACGAGAAGTTTAAGGAGAAATACAACCTCAACTTCACCCTTTTGAGTGATGAAGAGAAAGAGGTGAGCAAACGCTATGGAGTTCTCAGTGAGAAGGGATGGGACAAACGGGTTACCTTTATCATTGACAAGAATGGTATTCTTCGCCACATCTTCCCCAATGTTCAAGTAGATGAACATACGGAGGAAGTGTTGAAGATACTGGAAAACCTGTAAGAATAGTAATTGGTTAAATAGTTAAATGTTTAAATTTAACCACTCACCCGTTACCATTTAACCGATGTGTCATGGAACTGACTGAAGATCAAAAGATGATCCAGAGGATGGCGAGGGAGTTCGTCCAGAAAGAGGTGGCTCCCATCGCCGCTGAGATTGATCAGACCTGCCAGTTTCCCATGGAGAATATCCGGAAATTGGGGGAACTGGGGTTCCTGGGGATCCCTGTTCCGGAGAAATACGGCGGTACAGGTTTGGATTATTTCAGTTATGCTCTGGTCATCGAGGAATTGGCAAAGGGATGTGCCTCCACCGCTGTCACTGTGGCGACCCATACTTCCAATTCCGCGGGTCCTATATACCTCTTCGGGACGGAGGAACAGAAGGAGAAGTATTTGGTTCCTATGTCGAAGGGGGAGAAGATAGGGGCTGTTGCCCTTACGGAACCTGGAGCTGGTTCGGACTTAAAAGGGATCTCGACAAGAGCGGTTCGCCAAAGCCCGCCGCTACCTCCTCAATGGAAGCAAGAACTTCTCTACCAATGGGGGTGTTGCAGATGTCATTGTCATTACCGCCGTGACTGAAAGTGAAAAGGAGCACCCGAATCGGGTGGCACTCAGCATCTTTATTTTAGAGAAAGAGATGGAGGGGTTTCAAGTAGGGAAGGCGGAGGACAAGATGGGGTGGAGGGCTTCCGACACCCGTTCCCTCGTCTTTGAAAATGTAAAAGTTCCGAAGGAAAACCTATTGGGTCAGGAAGGAAGGGGATTTGAACAGACCCTTGTAGGTCTCGACCATGGACGGATCAGTATTGCTGCCCTCTCTCTCGGGATTGCAGAAACTGCTTATGAAGCCGCTTTGCAATACTCTTCCGAGAGGAGGCAGTTTGGAGAGCCGATCAACCGATTTCAGGCGATCCGGTTTATGCTGGCGAATATGGCGACAGAGATCGAATGCGGACGACATCTCGTCTATGAAGCGGCTCGCCTTAAGGATCAAGGTAAGCCCTTCCGGAAGGAAGCCTCCATGGCGAAACTCTACAACTCAGAATTGGCAATGCGGGTAACCACGAAAGCCGTCCAGATCTTTGGTGGATATGGCTATATCAAAGATTATCCTGTAGAGCGATATATGAGGGATGCAAAGGTTTGCGAGATCGGTGAGGGGACAAGCGAGATTCAACGGATCGTCATAGCAAATGAGATCATTAAGAATAGTGAGTAGGAGAAAAGGGAATACCGAATGAAAAAATCAAAATTCTCAGTTCTCGATCGAGTTGAGACCCCGAAAGATCTGAAGGGGCTTTCCACCAAGGAACTGGAACAACTTGCCGGGGACTTGAGGGAGTACATGGTTCCCATCGTCAAAGAGACGGGAGGGCACTTCGCCCCCAACCTGGGTGTGGTAGAACTCACCCTTGCCCTCCATTCTGTCTACGACACCCCGAGGGATATCCTGGTGTGGGATATTGGACATCAGGCCTACTTTCATAAAATCATTACTGGGAGAAAGGAGGCGTTTCAGAGGATCCGCCAGTTTGGGGGGATCAGTGGCTTCTTAAAACGGGAGGAAAGCCCTTATGATACCTTCGGAGCAGGACATGCCTCTACCGCCATTGCTGCAGCAATGGGTTTCGCCGTGGCGAGAGATCTCAAGGAGGAAAATTATAAAGTTGTCACTGTCATTGGGGATGGAGCCTTGACGGGTGGTCTTGCCTATGAAGGGCTTAACAATGCCGGTGCCCAAAAAACCGATATCCTCGTCATCCTCAATGACAACCGAATGGCCATATCCCCCAATGTGGGGGCTATCTCCCAATATCTCACAGGTCTCACGACCAACCCCATTTATAATCGGTTCAAGAAGGAGATCTGGAAACTTACTGAAAAAATGCCGGGGGGAAAGGAGACGGTGAGGGCGTGGGTTCATCGCGCAGAAGAGAGCCTCAAGGGATTCCTGGTTCCCGGAATGCTATTTGAAGAATTGGGCTTCCGATATTTTGGTCCCATCGATGGCAATGATTTGAAAGAACTCGTCTCCATCTTGAAGCGGCTCAAGAGATTGAGGGGACCCAACCTTCTTCATGTCCTCACCGTGAAAGGGAAAGGGGTGAAGGATGCGGAGAAGGATCCGGTAAAATTTTATGCATTAAAGGGGGCAGTGAAACCCAAAGCCACCCTTAAGCAAAAAACGGTGCCTTCTTACAGTGAAGTCCTTGTGGATGCCCTCATAAAAATGGCAGAGAAGAACTCTCGTGTATGTGTCATCACGGCGGCAATGGCGGAAGGAACGGGGCTTGTCAAATTTGAAAAGAAGTATCCCGATCGGTTCTTCGATGTAGGGATTGCAGAGTCCTATGCCGTAACCTTCTCTGGAGGATTGGCTGCCAATGGGCTCCGTCCGGTGGCAGCCATATACTCCACCTTTCTCCAGCGAAGTTTTGATCAAATCCTCCATGATATCGCCCTCCAGAATCTCCCTGTTGTCTTCTGTCTCGATCGGGCGGGGCTGGTCGGGCCCGATGGGCCCACCCATCACGGGGTTTTCGACCTTTCCTACCTCTCCTGCCTTCCCGGGATGATCCTCTCCGCCCCGAAGGATGGAGATGAATTGAGAAACCTTCTTCATACAGCCATTTCCTATGAGAGGGGTCCTTTTGTCATCCGTTATCCGAAGGATTCGGCTATACGGCTCTCAACGAAGATTCATTTTCAACCCATTAAGATCGGTTCCTGGGAGGAGTTGGAGCAAGGAGAAGACTTGGTGATACTTGCCGTCGGATCAATGGTCGAAATAGCTCGGAGTGCGTGTCAGAGCCTCAGAGAGAAGGGGGTCTATCCGGGGTTGGTCAATTGCCGATTCGTGAAACCCTTGGATGAAGAACAGTTACTCGACCTTGCAAACCGGTATCCATCCATCCTTACCATTGAGGAGAATGTCTTACAGGGAGGTTTTGGATGCGCGGTAGCCAATTTTCTCAAAGCCCGCCATATCCAGAGGAACAGTCTTCATCATCTGGGAATACCAGATCGCTTTGTTGATCACGGACCCCGGGAGCTTCTCCTGGATCTGGTTGGTCTCTCATCCAATAAGATCGCAAATACGGTTGAAGAAAAGTTGATGGTTGCAGATAGTAAGATTCTTGTCCCATCTATTCAGTAATCGGAGGACAGATATCGAAGTCTGTCGTACAAGGAGATTTCATGGTTTTGAAAAGAAAAAAGACAAAAGAGGTCAATATTGGTGGGGTCAAGATTGGAGGGGACAACCCCATTCGTGTCCAGTCGATGTGCACAACGGACACTCGGGATGTGGAGGCTACGGTTGCCCAGATTCTTCAATTAGAGAACGCAGGGTGTGAGATTGTCCGGGTGGCAGTGCCCGATGAGAAGGCGGCTCGTGCCCTTCCAGCGATTAAAGAAAAGATTCATATCCCTCTCGTTGCAGACATCCATTTTCACTATCGCCTTGCGATCCTCGCCTGTGAAAATGGGGCCGACAAAATTCGAATCAATCCCGGAAACATCGGGGGAGAGGATCGGGTGAGGGCAGTTGTGGATGCAGTGAAGATGCATCAACTTCCTGTTCGGATTGGGGTCAATTCGGGATCCTTGGAGAAGCGCCTCATTGAAAAATATGGAGGGATAACCCCTGAAGGGATGGTGGAATCAGCCTTAGAGAAGATTCATACTCTCGAATCCATGGGTCTTGAAGATCTTGTCCTCTCCTTGAAGGCTTCTGATGTCCCGAGAGCCATCGAGGCCTATTCCCTGATGAGCGAGAAAACGGACTATCCCCTCCATCTGGGGATTACAGAATCCGGTCCACCCGCTACCGGGATCATCAAATCTTCTGTGGGAATCGGCTACCTCCTTGCCCAGGGGATCGGGGATACCATAAGGATCTCTCTTACAACTGACCCCGTCGAAGAAGTTCGGGTGGGTTTTGAGATCCTGAAGTCTTTAAATTTACGAGAACGGGGACCCATTTTGATAGCCTGTCCCTCCTGTGGTCGGGTAGAAGTGGATCTCATTGGACTGACCCAGCAAGTGGAGGAAGCCTTGAAGACAATGGAGAAACCTGTCCGGGTTGCTGTAATGGGGTGTGTGGTGAATGGACCTGGTGAGGCCCAAGAGGCAGATTTTGCCATTGTAGGTGGGAAAGACAAAGGGTTGATCATGAAGGACGGTAAGATCCTCCGCACCCTGCCCGAGGACCAGCTGATCCCTGCCCTTTTAGATGAAATTAAAAAATCTCACGAGTCAAATTCTCAGTAACGATTTTTCGATAAACACTCTTCTTCAATTGTTCGATATTCAATATTCGAAATTCAAAGAAGGAAAGAAAAATGAAGAAAAGGATTCGGTTTATTGCAGGTGGTCTTCTCATCGTCGGACTTCTTGGATACCTTGTTGTTTCGGGCTTCAACCAGAATACGATGGTCTATTATAAGACCGTGAGTGAGGTGAAGGCTGAGGCAGAAGATCTCTATGGGAAGGGTGTCCGATTGGGAGGGATAGTTGTGGAGGGGTCCCTCAAACAGACCTCCAAGACCCTCGACTACAGTTTTACCATAGCCGACGAGGGGGGAGAGATTCAGGTCCGGTATCACGGAGTCCTTCCCGACATCTTCAAGGAGGGGAACGATGTTCTTGTAGAAGGGAAGGCTCATCCTGAAGGTTATTTCGAGGCGAACCATGTCTTCACCAAATGTCCCTCTAAGTATGAGGGAGAGGTGTATGAGGATAGGAAAGTTGGAAATTAGTTATTGGAAAATAGAAATTGGTTATTGAAAGTGGAAATTAGCAATTCGTTAAACTGCTTTCCAATCTCGAGTTTCCATTACGTATTTCCAATTTCTATCAATATTTTCTAAGATGAACCAGTTGGGATATTATCTCCTCATTTTCGCTTTAGCAAGTGCCGTCTATGCGATTTTCATCTCCGTTCTTGGCGTGCGGCAGAAGCGGGAGGATCTTATCCGCTCTGGAGAGAGAGGGGCCCTGGCTGTTACCGGGCTCCTCACCCTGGCGGTCATCCTCCTACTCCATGCACTCCTCACCCATGATTTTCAGAATGAGTATGTAGCCAGTTATTCCAACCGTGACCTTCCCATCGGCTACACGTTCACCGCCCTCTGGGGGGGACAGAAAGGGTCTCTCCTCTTCTGGGGGTGGCTTCTCTCTCTCTATAGTGGTCTTGTCATCTTCATCAATCGAAAGAGGAATCGAGACCTTCTCCCTTATGTGGTGGCGGTTCTCATGTCTGTGAATGCCTTCTTCATCCTCCTCAATGTTGTTTTAGCCAACCCCTTTGAGACCCTCCCCTTCCTTCCTGCGGATGGTCAGGGATTGAACCCCATCCTCCAGCACCCCGCGATGGCCATCCATCCCCCGATGCTCTACCTGGGTTTTGTGGGCTTTACCGTTCCCTTTGCCTTTGCGATTGCCGCCCTCCTCGTGGGTTCGGTGGGTTCCAGCTGGCTTGTTACGATTCGGAGATGGACCTTGGTCCCCTGGCTTTTCTTGGGGACAGGTCTCCTATTGGGTGGCCGATGGGCTTATGTGGAACTGGGCTGGGGGGGATACTGGGGATGGGACCCTGTGGAGAACGCCGGGTTTATGCCCTGGCTCACCGCAACCGCCTTCTTCCATTCGATTATGATCCAGGAGCGGAAACCAATACTCCGAGTCTGGAATATGGTCTTGATCCTTCTCACCTTTACCCTTTCCATCTTCGGAACTTTCATCACCCGGAGTGGAATTATCTCCTCTGTTCATACCTTTACCGAATCCTCAATCGGCCCCTTCTTTCTCATCTTCCTCCTCGCTATCGTTCTCTTTTCTGCCTTTGCATTGGGGAGGCGGTGGAAGGACCTCCGGAGTCAAGAGCATTTGGATTCCTTCACTTCACGGGAGACAGGGTTCCTTTTCAATAACCTTCTTCTCTTAACTGCTGCCTTTGCCATTTTCTTAGGAACCGTTTATCCAGTAATTTCCGAAGCAGTGACAGATACGAAGATCACAGTAGGTCCTCCTTGGTTCAATTTTATAATGGTTCCTATCGGACTCATTCTCTTGCTTCTCACCGGGGTGGGTCCTCTTCTGGCATGGCGGAGGACCTCCGGGAGAATTTTGAGGAAGCACTTCTCCATTCCCTTGATCACTGCATTGATAGGCGGAAGCCTCCTCTTCTTCCTGGGATTTGTCAGGCATTTCTATGCCCTCATCTCCTTTTCCATTATCCTCTTTGTCACTGCAACGATTGTCTCTGAATTTACTCGGGGAGCTCGAGCCCGACGCCACGCCACAGGGGAGATCCTTCCCAAAGCCCTCTATAAGTTGACCTTAAAAAATAAAAGGCGTTATGGAGGGTATATTGTCCATATGGCCATTGTCCTCCTCTTTGTTGGTTTCACCGGAAGCGCCTTTAATCAAAAGGTGGAAGGGACGCTCATGCCCGGTGAATCCTTACACCTGGGGAAGTATCGCCTTGAATATGAGAAGCCGTATCGTTCGAGAGATGATAATAAGATGTCTGTGGCGGTTCGTCTCAGGGTGTATCGGGAGGGAGAGGAGGTGGGTCGTCTCATTCCTCAGAGGTATTTCTACTGGATGCAAGAGCAGCCCACTACAGAAGTGGCTCTCCGCTCTACTTTAAAAGAGGACCTCTATGTCGTTCTTGCAGGTCTCACAGAGAATGAAGAGGCTACTTTGCAGGTTTATCTCAACCCCCTCGTTTCTTTCATCTGGATTGGCGGGATCGTGAATATTCTGGGAACCCTGATTGCCATTCTTCCCACCCGAAGACCGAAGAGGAGAGTCATTTTTGAAAGGGAGAGAAAAGAAAAGGAGTCTCTCGCTAAAGAGACAGAGGTTCGTGAACTGATTGAAGTTTAAAATCGTAGGGGCAGACCTGAGTGTCTGCCCACCCCCAAGAAGGCGAACACATCGGTTCGCCCCTACAAGCAGATGGAAAGAGGAAAAAGATGGTTACCTTGACGGATGGGGCAGTCGCCAAGGTGAAGGACCTCATGAAGGATTCCAACTTAGGCGGACCTAACCCGGGCCTTCGACTCTTTGTCTCCCAGGGAGGTTGCTCCGACACCGGGACTTCTTACCCGTATGAGATGTCCCTCGAGCAGGAGCCCAAGGTCGGAGATGAGATTTTGGAGCTGGAAGGGTTAAAAGTCTTCGTGGAGAAAGATTCCATCTCCTACTTAAAAGGGATGGAGATTGACTACGGAGAGACCCATTTGGGGAAGGGGTTCGTCATGAGGAACCCCAATGCCGTACACACCTGTGGCTGTGGACACACCTCTACCCCAAAAAATCAGTAGATAGTAGGTAGTATGTAGGGGTGGAGGCCCTAACTACAATCTACTACCTACAACCTACTGATCCAAATGAAGCGATTGAAAGGGCAGGTTGCCCTCATCACCGGAAGTGGTAGGAATATGGGGCGCGAAATTGCGTGTGCCCTGGCGAGAGAAGGAGCGGATCTCGTGGTCAACTACCGCTTTTCGGAAGAAGAGGCAAAAAAAACGGTCGAAGAAACTGAAAACTTTGGCGTGAAAGCAATTCTTTACAAGGCAGATGTATCCAAAGTTACTGAAATAGAGGGGATGGTTCAAAAGACCATGGAGACCTTTGGAAAAATAGACATTCTGATCAACAATGCCGGGATCTTTATGAGAACCCCCTTGAAAGACCTCACCGAGGAGAAGTGGGGAGAAGTCCTCGACACAAACCTAAAATCGGTTCTCTTTACCACAAAGGCAGTTTCAGAAGGGATGCTTCAAAAGAAGAGGGGAAAAATACTCAACATTGCTGATGTGGGAGGTTTGAGACCGTGGCCCGGATATCTTGCCTACTGTATCTCGAAAGCAGGTGTGATCATGGCAACCAAAGGGCTTGCCAAGACTCTGGCTCCCGATATCCAGGTGAACTGCATAGCCCCCGGAACCATAACCGTACCCGAAGAGTTGAGTGAGGAAAGAAAAGAGAAGTTGAAGGATCAGATTCCCTTGAAGCGATTTGGATCTTATCAGGATGTGGTGAATGCAGTCCTCTTCCTTCTCTGTGACACCTCTTATGTGACTGGGCAAACCCTCGTAATCGATGGAGGAGGGGTGTTGAATTAATTATGCTTTTTTGATTTTCATTGAAGAGGGGACAATCGAAAATGGTTGAAGGGAAAGGAATGGAATCGAAATTAGGAAGCGATCCTAATCTGATTGGGATTTCTTCAAAGATTTTATTGAATGTAATAGATAACTTAGAAATTAAGTGGAAAAAAATAAGACGACATGTAAATAATGAATTTGTTTGGGAAGAGGTTCAACAAGATCAGTTAAAGGGAATTAATGAGAAAGTTAAGAAGACGTTAAAAGTTGCGTTGGTACCCGCGTTGGTACCCGCATTGTTACCAGAACCGGAGTTAACCTTGTCTTCATTGGAAAAGTCGCTTTTCTTGGAATATGAGCAGAGGAAAGGTGAATTAAGAAAAGAGCTAAAAGAAATTGTTAGAAATTCAACTGCAAATCGCGATGACCTTACCCTTGTACTTGTACACTTAGACGGCGGGATGGTGAATACGGTTTTAGGAGAATATGAAAAAGCAATCGATGACACTCATTTTGAGACAGCGCTTTGGGCAAATGAGTCTTTAAAAAATAAAGAAATTGATTTAATGGCCAATTATTTTTTGGCTTTATGTAATTTCAATGTTTCAAAAGAAAAACAGGGTCATGAGAAAACTGTATTCTATAGGAATGTAATTTCACGGTGTGAAAAAGTTTCAAATTTATATAAGGAAGTTGGAAGAAATGAGTTCAATGAATCGATACTGTTATACTATCAATTATGTGCAAATAAAGTTCAAGAATTTAAATATAAAGCAGAATCTGAACTCTCAAAATTAGAACTCCGAAAGCCTTCTGCTTCTTTAGGGTTTGGGGTTAGAGAGAAGCAGGCAGTTTATACAGCGGGTTACAAAAAAAGACTTGAGAGTGTTGCAGAAGAAATATTAAATGGATTACACAGGAAAGAATATAATGAAGAACTTGAAGGATTGGGACACCTGCGGGATGAAGTTCTTATACTTGTAGAAAAAGAGTTAACGTCTAACGTATATGATAAGGAAGATAGGGAAGGATTAAAAAAGAGATTAGAGCATCTTTTAAACCGAGTTCTTGAGATTGCTCCAAAAGAGTTATCTGGAGTACATAGGAGAGTACGTGATGAAGAATTAAAAAAATTAAAACATCTCCTCAATAAGGATTTATCCGATGAAGAAGTAAGGTCAGCTATATCTTCAGACCCTCGCTTGGGTATTCTTTTAGGGAATGTATATCGGAAGATTGGACATACTGAATCAGCTGTTAAAACTTTTTTAATGACGTTAGATCTAACTACGGGAGAGACTATTAAAAGGATCTATGATCCATTTAAAATAATGAAGGAAGCAAAAATAAGGCCTAAAAGAGCAAGTAAATTTAAGTAAATTAGGTTATCCTCTTCACCTAATTAGGAGATGGGCTAATAAATGGAAAGAACTTGGAGAGATCAAGCTGGAGTCCTCAAAAAGCCCGACTGGCTGAAAGTTCGGCTTCCCGGAGGGGAGACCTATCAGAATGTAGTGAATGCAGCCCTGTTTTTACTGTGCGACGCCTCTTATGTGACGGGGCAGACGATCGTGGTGGATGGGGGACAGATGTAGAATTGAAGAACTCAAGAATTCAACTTTGGGTGAGTCAGTATACTTTTAGAATTAATGAGAAGGGCGTTCCGAACTGGTTTAACCATTTAATATCTCTTAAAGTTGAGGAGGTAGTAAAATGGGAAGAACTTTTCTAAAAAAGTCGTCGGTAGCGGTTGTGCTAATGCTGAGTCTCACTGGCACAGCCTTTGCAATTCCCCTTTTCTTTCCAAACCGGGTGGACCACAGAGTGGAGGTTGGGCCTCAGTCAGTTGCGGTTGCGGATCTGGATGGGGTGAATGGTCCTGACATGGCAGTGGTAGGCTACTTTGGCTTTTGTATTGGCAATGGAGACGTCTGCTACCTCGAGGTTCATCTCAACAATGGAGATGGAACCTTTCAAGCATTGAAATATTGGGCAGGAAATTTTCCATATTCAGTGGCAATTGCAGACCTGAATATGAATGGAAACCCGGATGTGGTTGTGGTGAACGGAAATGGTGGTATCTCGGTTCTTTTCAATAATGGGGATGGAATCTTTACCCTAGATTCGACCTACTCCGCGGGCAGTTTCCCTCGCTCCGTGGCGATCGCTGATCTGGACGGAGTGAATGGTCCGGACCTGGCTGTGGCCTACGTTGGGTCAACTGGAGGTGTCTCGGTTCTTCTCAACAACGGAGATGGGACCTTTGCCCCCCACATCAATTACGCCGCGGGCAATCGCCCACTGTTTGTAGCGATCTCGGATCTGGATGGTGTGAACGGGCCGGACCTAGCCGTAGCAAACGAGACCAGCTTCGACGTCTCAATTTTCCTTAACAATGGAGACGGGACCTTTGGAGCTGCTGTAAACTATGGTGCGGGCAATAGCCCTTCCTCTGTGGCCATTGCGGATCTGGATGGAGTGAATGGTCCTGACATGGCAGTGGCGAACGCTGGTGGCATCTCGGTTCTTCTCAACAATGGGAATGGAACGTTCACTTTTGATTCGACCTACTCAGCGGGCAACATCTCCTCCTTCGTGGCCATCGCGGATCTGGATGGCGTGGATGGGCCAGATCTGACTCTGGCCAACCTCGGCACCAGGTACCACATGTCGGTCTATCTCAACAACGGGGATGGGACCTTTGCCTCCGCAATAAATTACGAGGTAGGAAATAATCCAGTCTCAGTGGCGATCTCGGATCTGGATGGAGATTTGGATCCCGATCTCGCCGTGGCGAACTACAACTCAGCTAATCCTGGCAATGGCTATGTCTCTTTTTTCCTCAATAATGGAGACGGGACCTTTGGAGTTGCTCTAAACTACGGGGCGAGTGGTGATCCTTCTTCAGTAGTCAGTGCGGACCTGGATGGGGTAAATGGCCCGGACCTGGCTGTAGCAAACACTTGGCCATCTGACGGTGTCTCGGTTCTTCTCAACAACGGAGATGGGACCTTTGCCTTTGATTCAACCTACACAGCGGGCAGTGGCCCCTCCTTTGTTGAAACGTCGGATCTGGACGGGGTGAATGGTTCCGATTTAGCTGTGACAAACGAGTTCAGCAACGATGTCTCAATTCTCCTCAACAACGGAAATGGAACCTTTGCCTCTGCAATAAATTATGGTGTGGGCA
>JADFOU010000001.1:0-381 GCA_022562655.1 candidate division TA06 bacterium | reverse complement strand
GATCTTGCTGTGGCAAACTATAGCAGCAACACAATTTCTGTGCTTCTGAATAATGGAGATGGGACCTTTCCCCCCGCTGTGAACTACGGGGCGGGCAACGGGCCTTATTCTGTGGCGATCTTGGATCTGGATGGATTGAATGGTCCGGACCTGGCTGTTGCAAACAACAACGGCGGCAACGTTTCGGTTTTTCTTAACAATGGGAACGGCACTTTTAGTGGATTCACAAACTACTGGGCGGGTGATGATCCTTCTTCAGTAGCCATTGCAGATCTAGATGGAGTGAACGGTCCCGACCTAGCCGTAGCATCCGACACTTGTGCTGGTGGATATTGCTACGGGCGCATCTTTATTCTTCTCAACAACGGGAATGGGACCCTT
>JADFOU010000070.1 GCA_022562655.1 candidate division TA06 bacterium | reverse complement strand
AGACCCTCACCTTCCGGATCGGTGAGATGCCTGAGGAGGTCGCTCAAGGCAATATACCCTCATTCGATGAACAAGAAGAAGAGCCCCCCTGGCTTGGAATAGTGGTGGAGGAGGAAGATGAGGGTGTGGTTGTTGAAAAAGTTGAACCAGGAAGCCCTGCAGATGAAGCAGGGATTCGGAGAGGGGATGTGATCAAGAAGATTGGGGAAAAGTCGATCCAGAACCTTTCCGACTATCGAAAAGCGGAGAAATCTTTCGAGAAAGAGACCAAACCCGTTCTCTTCTGGGTGAACCGAAATGACAGTTATCGCTTTGTCCCAATTAGGCCAAGGGAGGAGGAAGAAAAGGAGTAAAAATGCTCTTCGCCTTCCCACACCTTAGTCCTACTCAAAAAGATAGAAGATCTCCGAAGTAGGAAGGGAAGGAGGAAATTTTGAACTCCAGTTAAGCCCCACGCATAAAAGTGGGGCATTTTATTTAGAAACTCGATATTAAGGTGTAATTGTATAACATGCTGCATTCGTGAGAAACCATCCGGAATGGGTAAAATAATCAGATTCTCAAAAAATGAAGGAGGGGTAAACAATGTTCAAAAAAATGCATCTCCTCTTAATGGGATTGGTGACAATTTCATTTATAGTCGCTGGCTGCGACAAAGAGGTGCCGACTTCTTCCGATGAATCCCTCTGGGGACCATCGGTGGCCTCAATACTCCCCAGAGCAGGGTTGAAACAATTCAGTCCAAATAACAACGGACCGACACTCCTAGATCCCACGCCCTTGGAGCCTGGCTGGACCGTCTCGACCTTCGTGAGTGGGTTATTCTCTCCGGCGAATGGTCTGGAGTTTGATCAATCTACGGGAGGCTTTTACGTTGGCGAGTTTGATGCCGGTCGGGTCACCTTTGTGGATGCGGAGGGCAACCCATCGTTCTTCGCCACCGTCCCGAGCGTGGACGAGATGGCTCTCAACCGGACATCCACGTTCCTTTTCGCCAAGGAGCACAATTCTGGAGGTCCAATCCATATGTTCAACACCCAAGGTACGTTTTTGGGGAACATCTCTATCCCTGGCTTCCCAACAGGGACAGCCTTTGACTCCCGCGGTAACTTCTACGTGTCAGACGCTACAAACAGAGAGGTCCTCGTCTACCCCGCTTCCACGCTCCCGCCGAATACACCGGTGGCCTCGGTCTACGCCACCGGTTTCTTAATCCTGGAGGGGATGCGCTTTGATTCCCAAGATAACTTGTTCGTCACCGAATTTGAGCAGGGAAATGTCCTCCAGGTGGTCCCCCCCAATGGCCCTCACATCACATGGGTGAGCGGGCAGAACATCCCGATCAACGTGGCTTTTGATCCTTGTACGAACAACCTGTTTGTCTCCAACAATGGAAGCGGTACGATTCTTCGGGTCACAAGCCCCGGCGTCTTTACGACCTTTGCCATCGGACTTTCATCGCCCTTCGCCATCGTATTCGATGCCGTAGGAAATCTCTACGTCAACGAGTTTGATGCCGGACGGATCACGAAGTTCACCTCACCCAATCCCTGCTTCGAGGTGATCGAAGTAGACATTGACATCAAGCCGGGCAGTGATCCCAACTCCATCAACTGCAACAACAAGAACGAGGTCATCGCTGTAGCCATCCTGACCACCGATGATTTTGATGCCACGACGGTGGATCACAGCACAGTAATGTTTGAAGGGGCAAGCGAGACGCATGTGAATCGGAGAAACGGGGAACCTCGACGCCACGAGGAGGATGTGGACGGTGATGGAGATACCGATTTAGTCTTCCACTTCCGTCTCGGTGACACCAACCTCACGTGTGATTCTACAGAGGGTACCCTCACAGGTGAGACCTTTGACGGTCGAGCCATAGAGGGAACCGATTCGGTCCGTATGGTCGGAAGGTGGAGCAGGAACAGCAAGTAGGGGATTCCACCCTCGAGTGGGATGGGAGAGATTTCAACAAACGGGAAGACGATACCACTGAAATAAGGCAAGATCCTTAACAAAGGAAAATACTCGAGCTTAGGAGATCATCTCAAAAGAACCCAATTTTGATCCCACCCTCTCAAAATGTCCAGTGGTGGATTGAACATTCTCGAAACATTTATTAGAATCCGGAAGCTGCAAGAATAGAATTCCGTTTTTAGAATATTGGATTTGTTTGAAATTTAGAGCTTGCAATTTGGAGTTTGCCTTAAAATAGAGTGGGCGAACGAGGACTTGAACCTCGGACCTCCTGCTTGTAAGGCAGGCGCTCTCACCACTGAGCTATTCGCCCAAAACAAAAATGAAACTTACAACCACAATCCGCCTGCCGAGCCCGAACCCCCCGCCTGACCCACGGCCTGGGAGGCGGAACAAGATTAGCACCCCGCCTTAGGCGGAGAGAAAACCCGTGGTTATTGCTTCTTGATTCTATATTCTATTTCTTGGAAGAAGTCAAGGGTGAAATCTTCCCTTGACTTTCCTTATATTTACTGATAAAATATGTGAAGTTCAAACTGTAATGTTTAAATGACAAAGCACACATTTCAAACAAAACTCTTATTTAGAATTTGCATGTTTGTCATTTGAACTTGCTGAGTCCCTAAGGCGGAACGAATTGAAGCTATGTCTTTAAATAGGGGGTTGGAATGAGTAGGTCAGGTTTGCTCATCGCTTTCCTCTTTCTGTTTCCTACTTCCCTCCTTACGGAAGAACTCATCGCTACCCTTCCTGATGGGAGAAAGGCTCTTCTGAAAGAAGACGGAACCTGGACTTTTGTCCAGGGAGCTTCCAACGAAGACCCCAACTCCCCAGAGATGGGTCCCCTTCCCTCAATCTCCTTTTTAAAAGTGGAGAGGAAGCTTATTCCGAAGAATCCGAAAGTCAAAGGCTCTATGGATCGGGTACAACTCGCTCTTCATCTCCACAACAACACGGAGGAGAGGATCAAAAAATGGAAGGCAACGATGACGGTGAAGGACCCCTTTGGTGAACAACTCTTTCAGGTACGCCTCACGGGCGGTTCTTCTCCGATTGGTCCAAGGAAAACGAAAAAGGTGAGTTTTGAGTGGAAGGATGATCCGGAAGAAAAGCGAGAGCCTTATGACTATCTCATGATCTACAACCCGGATGTCTTAAAAATCGAACTCTCAGAGATTGAGATAGAGAAATAAAGAGAAATCGAACCAAAAGGCGGCCTTCGGGCCGCCTTTTCTATTTAATGTCACGATTTTGTGACAGTTTCTGTCTAACAACTAATTTTCGAATCGAAGATCTCCGTTGCCCAACCGCCAAACCCAAGTGTAGGAGAATAACCATTTAACGAATGCCAATCTGTGGTCGGTCTTCTCAATCTCTATAAACCCAAAGGTCCCACCTCCTTCAGTGTCTGTCGGGGAATCCGCAATATTCTTCAATCTCATCAACTCACAGACTCATCGACTCACAAACTATTCAAAGTCGGTCATACCGGCACCCTCGACCCCCTTGCCGAAGGGGTCCTTCTGGTCTGTATAGGGAAGGCGACGAAGGTCGTCCCTTTCCTCCAACAGGATGAGAAAGAATATGTGGCTCGAATCCGACTGGGTCAGAAAACGGAGACGGATGATGCCGAGGGGAAAGTCATCCAAGAAACCTCGGTACCATCATTCGACCAGAAGAAGATATTGAAGATCCTGGAAGAATTTGAAGGAGAGTTCGAACAGACCCCTCCCTTCTATTCAGCCGTGAGAATGGGTGGGATAAGGCTCTATCACCTCGCCCGCAAAACTCACAAACTCACCAACTCTTCAACTCATCAACTTCCTGTTCCTAAACCGCGAAAGGTGAAGATTTTTCATATAAAACTCATCCGGTGGGAGAGTCCTGAGATTGAAATTAGAGTTATCTGTTCTCCTGGAACCTACATCCGCTCCCTTGCCAGGGATGTGGGAGAGCGGCTCGGATGCGGTGGACATTTGGCTGCCCTGAAAAGAACCCGGGTCGGAAAGTTCAAAGTCGAAGACTCCCTTCACCTTTATGAAATCAACTCACCAACTCACCAACTCATCAACTCTTCTCTTATTTCAATGAACTCCGCATTGGATCACCTTCCAGAAATCGTCATCCCCGAATCCTTTCGTGAACAAGTCCTCCATGGCAATTCTTTTCCGATAAACATTCAAAATTCGACATTCGATATTCGATATTCAGGTTTTCTCCGCATTCTCGATGAGAATGGAACCCTCCTCGCCATCGGAAAACAAATAGGGGATGAAATCCATCCCCTCCGTGTCCTAATTTAATTTCTTTTATATTACAAAAAAGTAGAGATTATCTTACCTCGGCTGAATTTTTAACCTCTTACCTTTCACACTCTTATCATTTCATCTATTCGGAAAAATCCCATTACTTAGTAAATTGTCAAAAGTAAAGATTCGATCCCCCTATCTACTGATTCTTAATTCCTGAATTCCAGCTGACCCCAAATCTCATGAGTCGACCTTATGGACCTTTGGAAATGAAGTGATCAAGGAAGGAAAATGGGAGAAAGAGGAAGGAAAAGATTGTCTAACAACTACAAGAAGTAAGTGAGATATTCGAAGGGAACAGAACAAAATGAGAAAAATTTATATCAAAAGATTTGAACCTTTGTGCTTCAAGGATTATTGGATTGTTTTTGCTTAACCCTTAGTGAACACAACAAAAGTTTAAAAAAATTTGTAAAACTGAAATTACCCGTCTGATTTAGATCCAAAGTTTGGTACGCTCTCGATCAGATGTTTCGCCAGATTCATTACAGATAAATAATCGGTGTAGGGTAGAAAATGAGTAGCATACCTACCCGTATGCTCATCATAGGAGATAACCACCTCTTTTTGATCAATGGTCATTTGCGGACCATTGACACGTGCCCTGATGACAATTTCTTTACCGTTGTAAGTTTCTCGTTTCTCAGGCATAATACTCTCCTCCTTTTTTATCTGTAAAATTTTCCCAGGTGACTGACAAAGTGATCCGGATAGGGAGCAAAACTATTGTTGTTAAACTAGATGAATCAAAGTCTGAAAGTGAGGAAAAACCCTTGCTGCGTTCTTCACTTCCCCCACCTTTACAAACTGTCACCATTATATGACATACAAAAACCGTGCCATCATTTAATACTATTCCTTTTTTGTCGTAACTCTTTATAATTTATAAACTTACATAAATTATTGATTGGATGGGTCAAATTAGGTTTTGGGGAATTTTGCCCCATTTAAAACGTGGAGTGTGTCATTTTGCCATTGGCCTCACTTCAAAATCGACAAATTTTTGAACCTTCAAATTCAATAAAATCGAGGTATTTGATAAATTTCACGGAATTCACCGCTCAGTGTGAGATATTGAATCTTATTGATTTTTCTTTTTGTGGTCAGCCACAGGTATTGGCAGGTCTTTGAGAGGGAAGAGTTAAGAGGGAGATTGGGAGGAGGGGTATTTTTCATCTTCCACTAAAAAGACATCCATGATTTCAAGGGAAACCATGACTTGATTCTCTTCCACGTTAAGCATAAGGCTCCACTCGGGCCGGGAGAGGTCTTCGGGCAATTGGCCCGTTGAACACCCGAAGCGTGTAATGGAGATAATGGCCAAAAGCATAATGAGATTGCATCTCATGATTTCACTCGATATTTTATAATCGTTACTGTGAACGATAATTAAATTTGATATTTAATCTTTCCCGAACTTTTACGCTGCTACCCCTAAAATAGGTCGATGACTTTCTATTTGTTCATACACAGTTTGGTATTTTTATACTGTTACTCTTCCGTATAAATTACTCATCTACGTATAAAGTCAATATTCAAATCAATCCCTTAAGTGAAAAAGGAGACCATCTATTCAGAAGAGATGATCTCCTTTTAGCTAACTACGGGGGATTGGCAGACGTTTTTTCAAAACCTCAATAGAACAACTTCACTCTACTCGATAGGGGAAGACCCAGATATTGGAGTCGTGGGGATAGGTATCGTCATAGAGGGTCTCTTTCCGAATCATATCAAAGCCAACCCGATGGAGAGGTGGTGAGGGAATTATCCATGTTCCACTGTAACTTCCATCCCCGTTGTTCTCAAACTTCTTTCTTCCTCCCAGTCGGAAGGGATGAAGGTAGACAAGGGCAGAATTGTCATTGGCAAAGAGGGTAACATCCACTGAATCCCCTGAGCCAAAGGTGAGTGCATCCTCGATGTCGAAGAGGGCACTCGGATCCGTGAGCACCGTATCGAGATTCGTCCCCTTGAGGTAAACACTATCGATCGTCACGGTATTGGTAGGCATGGATACAGCATTCATACCGGAGATCATCACTAAAACCCATCCTCTGTAAGTCTCACCGTCAGACCCCGTCTTTTTAAAGATGGCGGTTCGGAAGAAGTCGACTTCCAGAGGTTTCTGAATATTCACAAAGGTGTCGGTATCCGCTGGGAAAGCCCAGATGTGGAGGACCCCGATAATCTTCCCTTCAATGGTGACATGAGCGGAATCCCCCACCTGCTTGATCGTGATGGTCCTCTGGATGGGTTGTGTTCGCTCGCGTCCCCAAGCAATGGGAGTGATCGGAGCCAAGGGTGCACTACTTGAGTCCGCTCCCCCTTCAAAATGGTCATCGGCATTGAACCACTTGGACCCGGCAACAAGGGCTTCGATCGCCTCCTCATCCGTTTCGTAAGGACTTGTAGGGTTACTCTTACAACCCGCCATCAAGAGAGAAACGGCAATTAGAATAACGAGGGAAAATAAGGCTCTTCTTTGCATCCTGCACCTCCTTACTGTTTGTTCGAGAACCCTGAATCAAATGGGAGTATTTTGAAGTCAAGATCTTTAATATCATTGAAAATACCTGCAAAAAGCATGCCGTTCCCATATGGAATTCATTTTCCCTATGGACTTGAATCTGGTAAACAGTGGTGACGGGTGTAACGAAAATATGATTTGGGTTGAGATAAAGAGGCGGGAAGATATCAAGGAGGAAATGGGTCTCTCATCTTTCTCGTTTGACGAGCCCTCAGGGTATCTCCCACGACAACAGCAGGCATCACGATGACAAGAGAGGTCAAGAAAAATAAAAAAGAGATCGCCTTTCGAACAAAGGCAACCTCCTTTTTAAAATGCATTCTGCCTACATGCCCGGATCATCCCCAGAAGGACCGTATATAGAGGGAACCTTGCCGCCCATGGGGCGGATGTAGGAACTCAATTGACCGCGGTGGTGAACCTGGTCAAATAAAACCCCCCACAAGAATTCTCCCAAAGGCTGTTCATAAACAAGCTGCCCCTGTACAGAGAACTTCGCTTTCTTCTCTTTCCACGTTTGATCGTCCACCTCTTTCAAATGTTTTTCTAACTCTCCGTGTGTTTGGGTGAATTCTGTGATCATCTCCTGAAGGCTGGCATTCTTTTCGGTTTCATCCACGTTGAACTCGCCCTTCTGAATCACTCCCAAGTTACAGAACTCATCCGACAAGATTCTACCCCCGATCTCTCGTGCTGACATGGATCGAGGATGCGGACGATAATCGAGTTTATCTTCCGGCAGAGCTTGGAAAACCCGTAGGAATATCGGGTGTTCTTGCTCCAAACACTTCATAAAGAATTCCTTATTGGTCATGATGCTTCCCTCCTTTCTGTATTGAATTTCTGGGTTTCTTAGAACTTCGTGAAAAAGGAGTTACGCTATAAAAGATTTCAGGGGCAAAGTCAAGAAAAAAACGAGAAGTGAGTTTCCTTTGTAGGGGCGGCATTTATGACGTCCAATCCTTATAACAGGCGAAGGATCGACTGGCGGGCAAATTCGATGATGGGTTTGGGGTAGAGGCCGAAGAAGAGGGTTGCAAGGGCAGAGGCACCGACGGCGAATGCCAAGGGGCGGGAGGGCGTGTAGGTGAATTCTCCTACGGGCTCTTTCATATACATGTTGAGAATAACCCGGAAGTAATAGAAGGCGGCGATAACAGAATTCAAGACCCCGAGAATGGCGAGCCAAGCGAACCCATTCTCAATGGCAGCTCCGAAAATGTAGAATTTTCCAACGAAGCCTAAGGTGGGGGGAATCCCGGCTAAGGATAGGAGAAAGATGAGCATCGCAGCGGCCAACCCGGGCCTTTTCTGAGCCAGTCCATTGAATCCTTCAATGCTGATCCCACCATGATGTTTTTGGACCAGGGCAACGATTGCAAAGACGCCGATGTTCATCAGTGCGTAGGAGAAGAGGTAAAACAATACACTCGTGAGACCATCCGGAAGGCCTTCCGTATTCACCGGGTTGGTGGCCACGGCGAGGCCGATGAGAACATAGCCGGCATGGGCGATGGATGAATAGGCGAACATCCTCTTGATATTCCCCTGGGCGATGGCGACAATGTTTCCGAGAGTCATGGTCAGGACCGCCATGACAGCGATGAAAAAGAGCCAGTCTGACTTCAGGGGGTAGAGACCGATCATAAAGACTCGAATAAGGGCGGCAAAGCCAGCGGCTTTTGGACCTACGGACATAAATCCGGTGATGGGGGTGGGAGCCCCCTCATAGGCATCCGGGGTCCACATATGGAAGGGTACTGCTGCGATCTTGAAGCCGAAACCGGCGATCAAAAGGGTGAGGGCGAAGAAGAGGACGTATGGAGAGATCACCTCGCTTCCGGAGAGGTAGTCCCGGATGGCGAGTAAGTTGGTCGTCCCGGTGATCCCGTAGAAAAGGGAGATCCCGTAGAGAAGGATCCCGGCGGAGAA
>JADFOU010000069.1 GCA_022562655.1 candidate division TA06 bacterium | reverse complement strand
GGGACGTCCAGTTCCTACTCCGACTCCGGTATAACATCCTGTAGGAGCCGTTCCACAAGGTGGCTCCCGATAAAGCCACATCCGCCTGTCACGAGTGTCTTCATAGGCATCAATTTTGTCATAACCTGAACAAAAACAAATAGATACGAATAAACCAGGACTCCTAGTGATGTTCCTCTATAGCACCTAAGGAGAGCCATAAGTATAGCAATTCTATAGGGATTTCGTCAATCGAAAATTTGGAAGCCCTTCCGGTCGGAAGGGACCCTAAAGGGTCCCGGAGGGTCACTTTCTTTCAGAAATGGGAGGTCGGCCGATGCTCACATAACGGAAATGCGCTTTCCGCATCTGATCCGGATCAAAGAGATTCCGACCATCGATGATGATCGGGCGGGACATGAGTGTCTTGAGCCGCTTGAGATTCAGTGTCTTAAATTCCTTCCACTCAGTCAGGATGACCAGGCAATCTGCACCTCGGGCCACTTCATAAGAATCCTGACAGAATGTGACATTCTTGAGAAGGTGCCGCGCGTTTGCCATGGCAGCAGGATCATAGGCTTTCACCAGAGCCCCTTCTTCTTGAAGAGATCGAATGACATCGATGGCCGGTGCATCCCGTAAATCGTCTGTGTCGGGTTTAAAGGAAAGGCCTAACACCCCCACCGTCTTTTCGTTAAGGTTCCAGACCGCCTCTTTCACTTTTTTCACGAATTGCCGCCGCAGATCTTGATTAATCTGTTTCACTTCTTTCAGGAGCTCGAAATCAACACCCGCCTTCTGGGCAATATCAATAAAAGCAGAGAGGTCTTTCCCGAAACAAGATCCACCAAATCCGACACCCGCATTTAAAAAATGCTTCCCAATCCGTCGATCCAGACCGACCCCTTCCGCAATCTTCACCACATCTGCACCGACCTTTTCAGAAAGCGTTGCAATGGTGTTGATAAAAGAGATCTTCATCGACAAAAAAGAATTGGAGGCATGCTTGATCAATTCAGCACTTTGGATATCTGTCTCTACAATGGGCACCTGAAAAGGGGCATAAAGATCGAACAAAATCTTCTTTGCCCGCACTGTCTCAAATCCCAGGACGATCCGATCCGGATTCATAAAGTCTGAGATGGCATTTCCCTCACTGAGGAACTCCGGATTGGAAACCATATCAAACTCAGTCCCTGCGGGTTTGTTCCTCTCTATCGTTCTTTTAATCCAGAGTCCTGTCTCAACGGGAACGGTGGACTTTTCTACAATCACTTTATATTCTTGAATTGTCCGGGCAATCTCCGTTGCCACTCTCTCGACGGCTGTCAAATCGGCTTCACCGCTTTCTTTTGAAGGGGTCCCCACAGCGATAAAGAGAACCAGAGAATTCTCTACAGCCTCCTTCAGATTATTTGTAAAGGAGAGTCTTCCTGCTTTCACATTTTTCTCCACCAATTCTTCAAGACCTGGCTCATAAAAGGGCATCACCCCTCTTTTCAACTTCTCGATCTTCTGCTGATCATCATCCATGCAGATCACTTTATTTCCGAGTTCTGAAAAGCATGAACCCGTCACCAATCCCACATGACCTGATCCGATCACCCCTATGTTCATGTACAAATGGTCGAATTGTTAAATGGTGAATCGTTAATATTTAACCGAATCGAAGCCTGTCCTGGCGTCAGGCCAGGGATCTCCGTTGCCTAACAGCCAAACCTACCAGTAGGAGAATTCCCAATGACCCTTTAACCGACTTATCCCTTTCGAGAGGAAATCTTCTTCTCAATCCGGGAGATTCTATCTGTAAGTCCGGAAAGAATTTCTGCCAAAAATCCCAGGGCGAAGAGGAGAAGACCAGAAGAAATGAGAAGTATGACAAGATAGAGGAGAGGTCGGAATCCGAAACTCTGAAAGATCCTCAAATAAAGGGCGAGAAGTCCAGTGAGAAACCCCAGAAGGAGTGAGAACAACCCCAGAGACCCGAAGAGAAGCATGGGTTTTTTCATAAAGGAGATTTGGAACTTCACAGCAACGAGATCCAAAAGTCCTATGATGACCCTCCCGGCCCCTCCATACTTTCCTTCCCCGTATAGGCGCGGATGAAGTTCCACCTCTACCTCACCGATCTTAAATCCTTGGGTATGGGCAAGGGCAACAAGGTAACGGTGCCAATCCTTTCTTAAAGGGACCTCCTCCAAAATCTTTCGACGAAAGGCCTTCACCGAATTCTGATCCCGAACCGGGATCCTGAAAAGCCATCGGGAGAGGAGGCTATAAATCTTTGTCACAAAGGGTTTCTGATACCTCCCCTTTCGGAAGCCACAGACGAGGTCAAAACCTCCTTGGATTTTTTCCACCAATTTCGGGATGTCGGAAGGAAGATATTGGAGATCGGCATCGAAAAGAACAAGAATCTCACCGGAGGAGGAATCATACCCAGAGAGGAGGGCCTCAGTCTTCCCCTGATTTCTCGAATGCCGAACAATTTTGAGAAAGGGATATTTTTTCGAACCTTCCAAGGCTTTTTGAAAAGTGCCGTCTGTGGACCCATCGTCCACAAGAATCACCTCCCAGGAATGAGAAGTGCGGAGTGCATCCGACTTAGACGAACGAGTTCCCCCTTCCATATTCCCCACTACTTCAGCAAGTTTCTCCAGTAAGGGTAAAACATTCTCCTCTTCGTTAAAGGCGGGAACAATGATGGAAACTTCCATAGAGTCAGTTAAACAGTTAAATGGTTAAATCGTTAAATAGGAAAATCGGTTAAATGGCTTTATTTAACAATTCACTATTTAACCATTTAACCGACTCTCTGTCAAGGCATTCCATGTTTTCGTCGAAGGGACCACTCGACCGTGAGAAAAGTGAGGATGAGGAGAAAGAGGAGAGGGTGGTTCCTCAGATCCACCTCTCTTGTCAGATAGACGGTCCGAGCCTTCAGAGAAAGGTTATCTAAAACTTGAGGAAGGTCTTTTTGCCGAACATACCGTCCTCCACTCCCTTCAGCAATTCTTCTCAAGAGGTCTTCGTTGATTCTGAGATCGAAGAACTCCAAAGAAAGATCCTCCACGATGAAATTCCCTCCCTCACGAGCCATTTCCTTTCCAGCCCAGTGGACTTTTGCCTCGAATCCATAACCTCCGGGCGGCAGGGCATTAAGCCCCCCCCGATATCTACCCTTTCCAATATTGAAGAGGTGAAGTGTGGAGTGGGAATGAGATCTGTCATCAGGCTGTAGAGTAACCATTACCGCAGCGCCATCAAGGGGTTCAAGACTCTCATTGTAAAGGGTTGCATCGAACTGGATAGGCTCTCCGGAGGAATAGACCTTCTTCTCAGTGGTGATTCGAAATCTCCCCCTCTCCTCTCTCTGGATGAGCCATCGGAAGAGGTTTCCGATAAACCTTTCGTAAGGGCGGGTTTCAATCTCGCCCCTACCGAGCCCAAGGGGGAGGAACCCCCATCGCCAGAACTCTCGGATCCCAACCCAGACCACTTTCCCTTGACCGAATCTCTGGGTCGCTATGGCGGGCAACTTCCCCTGAGGGGTTTTGGCTTCTGGAAAAACTGCGAGAACGGTGGCTCCAGATTTCGCCCCAAGAACCCGATCTGCAGGGTGGAATGGAGGTAGTTCCTTCCAGATCTTCTCATTTTGAGAGGGATCTTCATCCAGAGTCAATAGGGGATGGGATCTCCCCTCCTCTGTCAGTTCCACCCGCAATTCTTTCTGAATCGAGCCCGCCGTAGGCGGGCCAACAGCCATCATGACAGGGAGAAGTTGGCTCAACTTTTCTGTGGGAGAAAAGGAGGAGGAAAGGAAGAGGAGTCCCCCTCCTTCCGAAACAAACTCTTCCAAAAGGCGAAGGAATGAGAGAGGGAGGACGTCTTTCTGAGGCGGAGACATGCCAACATCGATCAGTACTACACAGTCGTAATCATTGGCGAGGGAACCCTGGATGGGGAGGGAAGCCTTCTTCTCCAATCCACTCTTCTGATAGAGAGTAAGCCCTTCCTTCAAGAGAATGTAGAGGGCAGGATCAAACTTATCATCTCTCGCAAGGGAATTTTTCAAAAAAGAAAGGTTCCAGGAGGGTCTTCCGACAATGATAAGAGGCTGGATCTTCGACTTCAATACTTCACACGCAAAAGTTCGTCTATTATTATCTCGAGAGACCTCTCCCTCCACCGGTTCGATCAGCACCTGGTAAGTGTGAAATCCTGGACTGTTGGGGACGAAATAGAGAACCTTCGTCTGCTTCGCCCTCTCCTCCGTCAGCCCGATTTGAACCTCATCAAGAACCCTCCCCTTTTCTTTCAGGACAATTCGGCCCTCCCCACCTCCAAGACCCATCGTCTCTACAAAAACCTCTACAGGAACCCGATCTCCAGCATATACCACGTCATTGACGCGAACCCTCTCAATGGCGATATCCCCTTGTTGGGAGGAACTTCCAATCTCCACCGCATAGATGGGGAATCCTCCCTCTCGAGCCACTCGTACGGGATCAGCTCCCAGAGTGTTTCTTCCATCTGAGAAGAGAAAGAGGGCAGCAATCTCCCCTCCAACCGCCTTTTTCACTTCCTCTAAAGCGGAGCCAATATCCGTTGCGTTTCCCTCTGCAGAAAGGGAATCGCCCACCTTTTTTTCAAGGGTTTTCGAAAATCCCCAAATGGGAGTTTCTCCCTTAGACTTCAATTCCTGCATTGGACCCTCCTGAAGGAGTTGCTCTACCTCTTTGATCCTTGTAGAGGAATCCAAGGAATTTCCCTTGTGAACGGGGAGGGACATACTTCTGGAAGTATCTACCAGAATGGGTAGGAGGGGGGGGTCTTTCCTAGGAAAGAGAAGATGGAGAAGGGGGTCAAAGAAGAGAAGGATGAGGAGGAAAAGGGCAGAAGCTCGGAGGATCGGGAGAACTCTTAATTTTGACCCTCCTCGTATGGGGAGTCCCTTGTAGTAATAGAGAAAGAGAAAGAGTGATGAAAAAAAGAGAAGAACAATGAGTAAAACAAGATTTCCACCTGCAAGTTGAAGACCTAACCATTCGAATTTCATCGGAATTGTAGTTAAATCGTTAAATAGTTAGATTGAACCGAATTGAAAATCTCCGTTTCTTCCGCCTAAGGTGGACCAAACCCAAGAGTAGGAGAATCACCATTTAACCATTCAACCGACTTATTATTTCCGAAAAAAGGCCTTATAGAGCTGGTTAGAAGTGAGAAGGCCCAAAAGTTTCTTCTGTTGGACAACCGGAAGAACTTCCATCCCCTCCTTTTGCATCTTCACTGCCGCTTGGACGAGACCTGTATTGGGGGTGATCGTCCTGTCTGCCGTTCTCATGATGTCCTCCACCTGGAGGAATTCCCCCTCTACCTGAAAGAGAGATTGGGGTTCTCTTTTACCGGGAGGCATCCCTTTCAGGAGTCCCGCCTCTTTGGGGACATAGAGATGCAGGATATCCTCCCGCATGATCACCCCCACGACTTTCCCCTTCTCATCGACAACAGGAAGTCCAGCCATCCCCTTCCGTGTAAAGAGCCCCACAACCTGTTTCAAAGTCATTCCCCGTCGAACGTGAGGAAAATCCACGAGCATCACATCCTTCACCTTCATCTTTTTTTCACCTCCTCTTCTGGTTAAATTGTTATAGGGTTAGATCCTGACCTGTCGTCAGAACAGGTTTAACCGATACCCATTAAACTGACTCTTCAAAGGGTTTCCTCATTTTTTTCAATCAACTCGATGACCTTTTTTGCCGTACTCGCTTTCTCCAAATTTTTTCGGAACTCCTCCTTCCGAAGAAGCCTGGAGAGGCGGGCCAAAACATTAATATAGGCAGATCTCTCCTTCTCGGGGGCCACGATGAGAAAAAAGAGTTGAACCGGTTTTCCATCCAGAGAAGCAAAGTCTACCCCCCCCTTTGAACGCCCAAAGACGATTACGATCTCATCAATCGTGTTGGTCCGGGCGTGAGGAATGGCGATTCCTCGTCCAATTCCCGTAGACTCCAGATTCTCCCGATCCAAGATTGCCCTGAGAAACTCATCCTGATTATGGATCACTTTTCTTTTCAAAACAGCCCTTGCCATCTCCTCTATCACCTTTTCCTTGGTATTGGACTCCAATGAAAGATTGACCAATTCTTCATTCATCATGGAAGAAATTCTCACCATCGCTCACCTCCTTCTCTGGTTGTTCGTAGTTCCTTTTTCGTTTAGAAAACATCCGAAACCTGACAAATTTTTTATACCATCTCAACTGGGTCTACATCTGCCTGAATCCTCACTTTCTTTGCGTTCTGTGATCTGCTATTGAGTATTTGAAGTCTTCTGAGGAGGGTTCGGATCACTTTCGTTTCGGGCGCTTGGAGGAGGATCTGCCATCGATAGATCCCTCTGATACGAGGAATTAACGAGGGAGCAGGACCCAATACTTCAATGTTGAATTTTGGATTCATCTTTCTCAATTCACTCTTCACGATTCTCGCAACCCTTCTTGCCTCAGCTTCTGCCTCCCTCTCTTCAGGAGAGTTGATGAGGAGTTTGACAGCCCTAGAAAAGGGAGGGAATCCGAATTGAGACCGCTCTTGGATCTCCTTTTGATAAAACCGAGCATATTCATGGTGGGCGGCATACTGGATGGCTGGATGGTTTGGGAGATAGGTCTGAATCACGACCTCTCCCCCTAAAGAAGATCGTCCCGTCCTTCCCGCCACCTGGGAAAGCAACTGAAAAGTTCTCTCCGGGGAGCGGAGATCCGGGAAGTGTAAGGCAGTATCTGCCGAGAGGACTCCGACTAAGGTGACTCTGGGAAGATCAAATCCTTTCGCCACCATCTGGGTACCGAGAAGGAGATCCCCCTCCCCTGCCTCGAAGGCTTTAAAGATTGACTCATGGGACCCTTTCCTTCGGGTCGTATCCAGATCCATCCGAAGTACCCGAATCGGGTGGAACCTCTCTTTCAGTTCTTGTTCAACCCGCTCCGTCCCAAAGCCGAGGGTGAGGAGCTGGGTCCCTTTACAACCCGGACAGAGTTGAAAAACTCTTTTTTTCAGACCGCAGTAATGGCAAAGGAGAGAGTGATCCGAATGATAGGTGAGGGTGACACTGCACCGGGAACACTGAGGGACATAGCGACACTCCTGGCAGAGGAGAAAGGGAGCATATCCTCTACGATTGAGGAAGAGGATGATCTGCTCCCCTTTGGAGAGGCGGTCTTGAATCTTCTCTTGGAGAAGTCGCGACAGAATTGGGAAGGATGGTTCCTTAATTTTCGTTTTGAATTGAGTATTTTGAATCTCTTCCTTCATGTCCACGACTTCCACTGGAGGTAAAGGTCTTCCGCCAATCCGATGGGGAAGAGAGAGGAAGTGGTACTTCCCCTTTTGAGCCTTATAATAGGATTCAAAAGAAGGGGTGGCACTCCCTAAGATACAGACGGCATTCTCCATAGAGGCCCTCATAATTGCAACATCCCGGGCGTGATACCGGGGCTGATGTTCACTCTGCTTGTATGAGGGTTCATGCTCTTCGTCCACACAGATGATCCCTACATCATCCAAAGGGGCAAAGATGGCTGAACGGGCTCCTATGACAATCTCCACCTCTCCACGCCGGATCTTCCTCCAGATATCATACCGCTCACCGTCCGAGAGGGAGGAGTGAAGGAGGGCAACTCGCCCTCGTCCTGTAGGTCCACCGAACCGGGAGAGGAATCGAGAGACAGTCTGGGGGGTTAAGGAGATCTCGGGAACAAGGAGGATCGCCTTCCTTCCTTGACTCAAGACCTCTTTGACACATTGAAGATAGACCTCTGTCTTACCACTTCCCGTCACTCCATAGAGAAGAACTGTACCGTAGGCCTTCCTGTCCAGTAGTCCCTTCACAGTCTTTACCGCCTTCTCCTGATCCACAGTGAGAGGGAGAAAGGGGGATTGTGGAATTTCGTATTGGGAAAGGGGATCTCGAAACCCTTCTTCCCAAAAGAACTCCACCCATCCCTTTTTTTCAAGGCTCTTCAGGGTTGAAGAAAGCCCTTTCCGAGGGAAGCCAGAGGGGGTTTCAAGGAGTTTTCGAAGGATCTGAGCTTGGCGGGGTGCCCTTTTCTGGAGACCTTCTATCTCTTGGAGAATCTCTTCCCTTGATCCCACAAATCTCACCCTCTCTTCCCGTATCGGTCGAACTCTTGGACCCCGAACCTCTCCACGAATCTCCAAGATCCCTCTTCTCTCCAGACGATTCAATGCCGACCGGAATTCGGATATCGAAATTCGATAATCGGATACCCTTCTTTTCAATTGAGAGACTGGGATCTTTTCCGCTCTAGAGACCTCTTGGAGGATTTTGGACTCTATTTTCGAAAATGGCCCTTTGGATTTCGAATTTTGGAATTCTTCGAGCTTTCCTCCATCCACTTTCGAATAGACGATCATTTTCTCTCCCTGTTCCATCCCGGGAGGGAGCGCGGCCTTAAGGGCTTCACCCCAGGAGCAGAGGTAATAATCGGCAATCCATCGAGTGAGACGGAGGATCGTCTTATTGAAGAGGGGGTGAGGATCCAGAATAGAGGTGACCTCCTCGAGCCGAGTGCCCTTTCCATTTTCAAGTGGTACCCCACTCTCTTGTCCAGCCCCTCGAGAGAGGGGCTGGGTAAATCCGACGACAAAACCCATTCGCTTCCGCCCTCGAAAGGGGACCAATACGCCTGACCCTGGAGAGACTGAACCGGAGAGATCCGGTGGGAGGCGATAAGTGAATTCTCGGTCAATCGGGAGGGGAAAGACAACCTGAACCGTTTTCATTAGAAATGAAGCAAAGAGTTATATAAGTAGCAGTTGCAGTGGGCAGTTGCAGTGGGCAGTTGCAGTGGGCAGTTGCAGTGGGCAGTTGCAGTGGGCAGTTGCAGTGGGCAGTTGCAGTGGGCAGTTGCAGTT
>JADFOU010000068.1 GCA_022562655.1 candidate division TA06 bacterium | reverse complement strand
TTCATGCGATACCGCTGTTCTTAATGGGGACGACCCCTCTACCCAAGAGTTGAAGAAGAGAACGCGGGCAAAAGTGATCACATTCTCTCTTCAAGGGGATGGGGATCTTCAGGCTTCGGAGATTCAGTATGAGGAGGGGATGACAAAATTTCTCGTCAATAAAAGAGTTCCCTTTGAGATCTCCCTCTTAGGAGAGTTCAATGTAAAGAATGCCCTCGCTGCCCTGGCAGTGGGGAGGATTTTTCAGATCCATCTTGAAGAAGCACGGGAGACACTCCGTTCTTTTCGTACCTGTACTTTGAGGATGGAAGTCACTTCTCGGGGTGGGATCACCCTCTTGAATGACTCCTACAATGCCAATCCTACCTCGATGTTAGAGGCCCTCAAAGTCCTCTCCCAATATTCGGGAAAGGGGGGTCGAGGAGGTCTCCGAAGGAGAATCGCCATATTAGGAGATATGTTGGAATTAGGGGAAAGGGGTCCAGAGTGGCATAGGAAGGTTGGAGAAGCGGCGGCTCAACTAGGGATAAACCTTCTTCTCACCTTTGGACCCCTTTCCAGTAATATTCTGGAAGGAGCAAGAAGTTGTGGGATGAAAGAGGCCTATTGGTTTGAGAAAAAGAGAGGGCTTTTGGACTTCCTGAAATCCGCATCAGACGGATTCAAAAAAGGGGATGTGGTTCTTGTAAAGGGGTCGAGAGGGATGAAGATGGAGGAGGTGGTGGAGAGGATAAAGAAACAATGCAAAATGTAAATTTAGCATTTTAAAATTTGCAATGTTAATTTTGAAATGAATTTTTGAGAACATGCTCTACCTCTTACTTTATCCTTTGAGAGAGGTCTTCTCTCCTTTCAACCTCTTTCAATATATCACTTTCCGGGCAGCCTATGCGGCGATCACAGCTCTTTTCCTCTCTTTTATACTGGGTCCTTTTCTCATCCGGAGACTCAGAAGATGGAAGACCGGGGATCAGATTCGGGCAGATCTACCGGAGAATCATCACTCCAAAAAGGGAACTCCCTCGATGGGAGGGATCCTCATTGTTCTGTCCATTCTTCTCTCCACCCTCCTCTGGGCAGATATTTCAGATTCCTATATCCTCCTCATCCTCTTTTCTACCTTGTGGTTGGGGAGTACAGGGTTTCTTGATGACTATCTGAAGATGAAGAGGGGGAGGGGAATGGGGATGAAATGGAAGCTCATGGCTCAAGCTCTTCTGGGCATTGGAATTGGGATTTCTCTTCTTGCATTTCCATTGAAAGAAGGATTTGCGACCAAAACCCATTTTCTCTTCTTGAAGAATGTCTATATCAACCTAGGCTGGTTCTATATCCCCTATGTCGCATTGGTGATTGTGGGAACTTCAAATGCCGTCAATCTGGCGGATGGGTTGGACGGTCTTGCAATTGGTTTGGTCGGTGTTGCCGGACTTGCCTTTGCCATTCTCAGTTATGTAGCAGGGCATGCGAAGCTCTCGGAGTATCTGAATCTCCTCTTTTTGCCGGGGAGTGGGGAATTGACGGTTTTCGCACTCTCCTTAGTGGGTGCCGCCCTCGGGTTTCTCTGGTTTAATAGCCACCCTGCAGAGATCTTCATGGGAGATACAGGCTCCCTCGCCTTGGGAGGGGCTCTGGGGACGATCGCCGTTCTCATTAAACAGGAGATCCTTCTCCTCATCATTGGAGGGGTCTTCGTGATCGAGGCCCTTTCGGTCATTCTTCAAGTGTCCTATTTCAAATTGGCTGGTGGGCGACGTCTCTTCCAGATGGCTCCCCTCCATCACCATTTTGAATTGAAGGGATGGGGAGAGTCAAAGATCGTGGTGAGGTTCTGGATTTTGGCGATCCTTTTTGGGTTGATCGGGCTTTCCACTTTGAAAATTCGGTAAACACACGGGTGAATGGTTAAATGGTTAAATGTAAAGAGAGACCAATCACTATTTAACGAATCACCCTATAACCGACTTTGCAATGGAGAAGAAACACTATGAAGTAGAAGGGAGGAAGGTGGCGGTTCTGGGATTGGGGAGGAGTGGTGAAGCCGCCTGTCGTTTCTTAAGGTCTCGTGGGGCGATCGTCTTCGGAAGTGATATCCGGAATAGGGCGGAGACAAAAGCGGTCGCTTCCTCCCTCGAGGAGATCGGGGTTTCGGTGGAGTTGGGAATTCATTCCAATCAGATCCTCACCTCAGACTTCATTGTCGTAAGTCCGGGAATCCCATGGGATCGGGAGATCCTCCAGCAGGCAAGGAAAGCCAAGATCACAGTAGTCAGTGAGATTGAACTGGCTTCCTCCTTCCTCACCTGTCCTATGATCGCTGTCACAGGGACGAATGGTAAATCCTTTACGACTGCCCTCATCGGCGAAATCCTGAAGGAAGATGGAAGAAAGGTGGCTGTGGGGGGGAATACGGCTCCCGGAATTCCCCTCAGCGCCGTTGTAGATCAAAATCCAGAGATTGTCGTTGCAGAGATCTCCACCTATCAACTGGAAGGGATTGATGGGTTCCATCCCTGGGTGGGTATCCTCACCAATCTCTCTCCGGACCATCTGGACCGCCACAAAAATTTTGAGGAATATGCCCAGTTGAAAGGAAGACTCTTCCACAATCAGACCGGGGAGGATTTTGCCATCTTGAATGGAGATGATCCCGATGTCATCCTGTTCACTTCAGAAATCCTTTCAAAAAAGATTTACTTCAGCCGAAGGAGACGGATGAAGGGGGGGGTCTTTGTAGAAGGGGACAAGGTGATCTCTGTCGGTCGCGAAGAGACGACGGTTTGTGAATTGGAGAACCTTCCCTTCAAAGCAGAATTCTACTTGGAGAACTATCTGGCTGCCATTACCGCTTCATTGATTGCAAGGGTGGAGAAGGAGAATCTGATTCGTGCCCTTCAAACTTTTCAAGGGTTGCCCCATCGGATGGAGGAGGTATTAACCCTGAGAGGGGTGAGATTTGTGAACAACAGTATGTGCACCAATCCTACAGCATGTGCTCGTTCCTTCGAACCCTTTGAAGAACCCATTCTCCTGATCGCCGGTGGGAAGGAGAAGCGTGTGAATCCCTCGGTAATGGTCGAGGCCATCAAAAGGAGGGCAAAGGTAACCCTTCTCATTGGTGAAGTCTCTGTAAAGTTGGAAGGGATGCTCCGAAAGAGGGGTGTGGATTCTGTATGGGTTGTTCCCTCCCTTGAAGTGGCGGTGGAAATGGGTTTCTCCCTCGCCAGTCCTGGGGATACTGTTCTCTTCTCGCCGGGATTTGCCAGTTATGATATGTTCAGGGATTTTCAGGAACGAGGAGACGTCTTTATGGAGGCTGTACGGAAGCTTGAAGGAAAGGATGCTACGCAACATTAAGAGGCAGAAGCAGTTGGCAGTTGGCAGTGGCAGTCAACTGCTACTGCTACTGCTACTTGAATTCAGACTATGAATCGATTCGATACTACCTTTTTTCTCACGACTCTGGGTCTCCTCCTCTTTGGAACGGTGATGGTTTATAGTTCCAGCGCCTTTCTGGCAGAGAGGTCCAGTCATTTCGGAAGCGGGGTCTATTTTTTGAAGCGCCATCTTTTTCGCCTTTTATTAGGGTTGGTTGCCCTCATCATCTGTGAGAAGATAGATTATCGTATTTGGCGAAGACTCTCCAAGCCTCTTCTCCTATTCGGCATCCTTCTCCTGGTTGTTGTTTTTCTAACGGGAAGGGAAGTTCATGGGACGAGGCGGTGGCTCCGCCTTTCCTTCCTCTCTATCCAGCCATCAGAGCTGGTCCGCCTCTTCCTCATAGTTTACCTTGCAAGTTTTCTATCTAAAAACCGTGAGAGGATCAAGAAGTTCAGCCGGATCACTCCCTCTTTTCTCCTCATCGGTCTCATCACGTCCCTCATTCTTTTACAGCCAAACTTCGGAACCGCTTTCGCCTTATTGAGCATTGCATTTCTCCTTCTCTTTGTCGGAGGGGCGAGAATTTCCCATCTCACCCTCGTGGGGCTCTGTGGGTTAGCCACCTTCTTCCTCCTAACTTTTCGGGTTCCTTACGCCCAGAGCCGAGTTTTCAGTTTCTTAAAAGGAGGGGGGTATCAGATTGAGCGATCCCTTCTTGGGGTAGGAGCAGGAGGGATTTTTGGGGCGGGTCTGGGGACAGGACGGGAGAAGCTTCTCTTCCTTCCAGAACCCCATACGGATTTCATCTTCGCCACCCTTGCCGAGGAACTGGGATTTCTGGGTGGGGGAATTCTTCTTTTCCTCTACCTCCTTCTTTTCTACAGGGGGTTTCAAATCGCCCTGAAGACCATAGATCCCTTTGGTTCGCTACTGGCCTTTGGACTCATACTTTCCATCTTCATCTATGTCTTTTTGCACATCGGTGTGGTACTGGGGGTTCTCCCCACTACAGGCCTCCCTCTTCCATTCATCAGTTTTGGAGGGACAGCCTTATTGGTCAATTTGATCAGTATCGGGATCTTATTGAATATCTCGAAATCAGCCAATAGCCGTCAGCTGGCAGCTGTCAGCTGAATCCTGAAAGCTTTTTTAAAATGAAGGTATTGATTGCTGCAGGTGGGACTGGAGGACACCTCTTTCCGGGAATTGCCCTCGCCAGGGAGTTGAGGAAGAATGGCTGTGACCTTCTCTTTATCGGTACTTCACGAGGGATGGAAAGAGAGGTTTTGGACCAAGAGGGGTTCCCACTCCGAACCCTTTCCATCCGAGGGTTTAGAAGATCGGAAGATTGGAAGATTGGAAGAGCGATGAAATCCTTGATCTTTAATCTTCAATCTGGAATTCTTCTCCTTTTGTCTCTTGTTCAGTCCCTCTGGGTTCTCCTTCGGGAACGTCCCCACGTGGCAGTAGGAATGGGAGGGTCGCTCTCTTTCCCGATTCTCTTTCTCGCCTGGCTTCTCCGGAAACCCACCCTGATCTCGGAGCAGAATTTCCTTCCCGGCCAGGCTACTCAGATCCTCTCCTTTTTTATTGACGAGATCCATCTCAGTTTTGAAGGGTCGAGATCCTTTCTACGCAGGAAGAAGAGAGTTTTTGTGAGTGGTAACCCGATTCGGAGGGAGATCGCTGAATCCAGCATCCACCCTGAACTTGATTCAGGGCCAGCGTCCAGAATCAAAACCGTCTTTATTTTCGGAGGAAGCCGGGGAGCTCGATCCATCAACCGAGCCTTTTTGGAATCCCTCCCGTTCATTCAAAATCGGGAAATGGACATTCGAAGTTCGGAAATCAACATTTCCCGATCCGCATTCGGCATTCGATTCATCCTCCAGACGGGGAAAGGGGAGTTTCGTGAAATCAAAGAACGATTAAAAAATTATAAGATGCAAGATTCGGATCTTCAATCTTCAATCTTTAAATATTCAAATCTTCAAATCAACGTCTACCCCTTTATTCAGGATATGGCGCGTGCCTATCGTGAGGCGGATCTCGTTGTTTCAAGATCAGGAGCCACCACATGCGCTGAGATCACCGCTGTGGGACTTCCTGTCCTCCTGATCCCCTACCCTTATGCCACAGAAGGACATCAAAAGGCAAATGCCCAATTCTTAAAGGAGAGGGGAGCGGCAGAGGTGATTCAAAACGGAGAACTCACCGGGGAACGGCTTGCAAATACAATCCTCACACTCCTTCAGGATGAGAATCGTCTTCAGGAGATGGGGCGACGCTCGAAATCATTAGGGAGACCGGATGCCGCCCAAAGGATTGCAGAAAGAGTTGTTAAATTGTTAAATAGTCGAATTGTTGAATCGTAAGTACCATTTACCAATCACGAATCACCCTTTACGAGATCGATGTTTCAGCAGATCAAAAGAATCCATTTTGTAGGGATTGGAGGGATCGGGATGAGTGGGATTGCTGAGGTCCTTGTGAATATGGGGTATGATGTGAGTGGGTCTGACCTTAAAATGACGCCCGTCACTAAGAGACTCAGAAGATTGGGCGTTACGATCTGGGAAGGACACGATCCTGTAAATATCTCCAGTGCTGATGTGGTTGTCCATTCCACTGCTGTCCGCGAAGGGAATCCAGAACTCATTGCTGCAAGGGAGGCAAAGATTCCCATCATCCCGAGGGCAGAGATGCTGGCGGAACTGATGCGAATGAAAAACGGGATCGCCGTCGCAGGAACCCACGGGAAGACCACCACCACCTCTCTCATCGGGAAGATCCTCACCGATGCAGGATGGGATCCTACCCTCATAATCGGCGGTCGGGTAAAGAGTCTCAAGACCAATGCAAGGCTTGGATCCGGGGATACTCTGGTCTGTGAAGCCGATGAGAGCGACCGGACTTTCCTCAAACTCTCTCCCACTCACATCGTCCTCACCAGCCTGGAGGAAGAGCATTTGGACTGTTATCGAGATATCCAGGAGATCCGATCCGTCTTTGTCGAGTTTGCCAATCGGCTTCCCTTTTATGGAACTTGTTTCCTCTCCTTGGATGATTCCAACCTCCGAGGGATTCAGAGGAGAATCAGCCGGAGAATCATTGCCTATGGGGTCCACCCCGATGCGGAAGGGAGGGCACAAAAAATAAAACTGAAGGGGTTTACCTCCCAGTTCGAGATGATCTGGAAAGGAAATGTTCTGGGTGTGATCCGGTTGAGACTTGCTGGAGTACATAATATCTCCAATGCCCTGGCTGCGATAAGCACCACCTTAGAATTAGGGGTCTCCTTTCAGGTGATTCAGAAGGCAATTTCAGGTTTTACAGGGATTGAGCGACGATTTGAAAAGAAGGGAGAGGCAAAGGGGGTTCTCGTGATCGATGATTACGGGCATCATCCGACAGAGGTGGAGGTGACCCTGAAGGCGGCTCGGAGTGGGTGGAAGGGTCGGATTATAGCAGTCTTCCAGCCCCATCTCTACTCCAGAACCCGATTTTTCGCGGACCGCTTTGGAAAATCTTTTCAAGATGCCGACCGACTTATCGTAACGGATGTCTATCCCTCCCGCGAGGATCCTGTGGAAGGGATCACCGGTGAGATCATTGCCCAGAAGGCGAAGAAGGCAGGGCATCCGGATGTCCTCTATATTTCAAACAAAGAAGAGATCTCAGAGAGCCTCGCAGGAATGGTGAAATCCGGAGATTTGGTCATCACCATCGGTGCTGGAGATGTCAATAAAGTGGGTGAACAACTCCTGAAAATATTGAAAAAGAATTCTTCTTCCCATTAACATGGACTCTATGGAATTCAAGATGCAGAAGGAAAAGGCGGAGATTCAGCAGCAGTATGCAGTTGCAGAAGCAGTTGACTGCCACTGCTACTGCCACTTGATTGTAAAATTTTCTCAAGATGGAGTTGGAAAAGAGAATTCAGGGAAAAGTCCTGCGGGATGAACCCCTCTCCAAACACACTTCCTTCGGGATCGGAGGGGTGGCGAATTATTATTGCAAACCCAAGGATGAGGGGGATGTGAGGACGCTTCTCTCCTTTGTCAGAGAGACCCGTATCGGGTTGAAAATCCTCGGGAATGGAACCAATATCCTCTTCCAGGATGATGGGTTTCGGGGAATGGTGATGGAGAATCCCTTTCGCCACTGGTCCATTGAAGAGGATGTGGTCACGGCAGGGGCTGCCACTCCTCTGGCTATCCTGATCTCTGCTACGGTTCAGAGGGGGTTGGGGGGTCTCGAACCCTTGAGTGGAATCCCTGGAAGTGTGGGAGGGGCTCTCATCACCAATGCCGGCACTGTCGCTGGTGAGACCTCCCAACCGTTCCTCTCCCTTCGGGCTTTCGACCTCGATGGGAACCCAGTTGAGCTGAAAGGGGAAGAGGTACAATTTGTCTATCGCAAGGCCACACTCCCCAAACCTCTCCTCATCAAGGAGGTCTCCTTTCAACTCACTCCAAAAGACCCTGGAGAAAGTGAGGCGATTGTTCGAGACCTCCTCCGGCGGCGAAAGGAGACCCAACCCACCCGGGTCAAGAATGTGGGGTGCATCTTTAAAAACCCTGATGGGGATCATGCGGGCAGGATTATTGATGAACTGGGTCTCAAAGGGTTTCGGTGTGGGAATGCAGAGATCTCCAGGGTCCACGGCAATTTCATCGTCAACCGTCGGGGTGCAACCGCTAAGGATGTGGTGGAACTGATTCAACTCATCCGGGACCGGGTCCTTCAGGAACGGGGGATCTCATTAGAATTGGAGATTGAGATTGTGGGAGCAGATTAGAAAGCATTGATAAATTCAAAATGAAAAATAGAAGAAGAAGGAGAAAAAGGAAAATCGGGAGAAGGATTCTCCTCCTGCTCCTGGGGATGGGGCTTCTTTCCTTCTCTGGAAATCAGGCATACCATTGGGTGAATCGGACTCCCTTTTTTGCCCTGAAGGAGGTGGACATTCAGGGAAATTTTGTCCTTCCAGAAGGATTTCTCTTGGAGCAATCCGGGGTCACACTCGGATTGAACCTCTTTCAAATAGATGGGAAGAAGGTGAAAGAACAGCTTCTCCAGATACCTCGGGTAAAATGGGTTGAAGTTCGTAGGCAATGGCCGGGGACCCTGCGCCTTCTCGTCAAAGAAAAAAATTCCATTGGAAGCTTAAACGGCTCCTATGAAGTAGGGGAAGACGGAGAACTGTTTCAGGTGAGAGGAAGAAGAGACCTCCCTTCCATCGTGGGGGAGAATCCTGAGGGGATCAAAGAAGGGGTAATACTCTTATCATTCCTCGCTGGAACCGAAGGCCTTTCCCAAATCGAATCCCTCGAGGAGTCGGGAGTTCGCCCCATGGGCAGATCTTCCGAAGAGGTCTTCCCAATGGATCGGATGGATGTGACGAACCCTGACGATATTCTTCTCTATCTCACCCCTCACAGGTTAGTCCATATGGGACGTGGAAATTATGAGGAGAAGGTCAACCGTCTAAAACTCCTTCTTGAGGAATTTCAGAGGAGGGGAGAGGTTTACCGCTCCATAGATCTTCGTTTTAAAGACCAGGCAATCGTGAAAAAGTAGGTCTTGGCACTTGGTACT
>JADFOU010000067.1 GCA_022562655.1 candidate division TA06 bacterium | reverse complement strand
ATTGTTCCTGCAGAGGGGGTGGAAGATGTAGAGGCGGGAAGGAAGGTCTATGAGAAAAGGTGCATGCACTGCCACGGAGCGGAAGGGAAAGGAGATGGACCTGCGGCAGATCTCCTCTACCCGAGACCTCGAGACTTTACCCGAGGGCAATACAAGGTCCGTTCTACCGTGAGTGGTGCCCTCCCGACAGACGATGACCTCTTTAAGATCATCGGCGAAGGGATGGGGGGGACCTCTATGCCCGGATGGAAGAAACTCTTGAACAAGAAGGAGATGTGGCAGCTTATCGCTTATATGAAAACCTTCTCAAGACGGTTCGAAAGACAAAAGAAGCCACCGGAGAAGATTTCGATGGGAAAACCCCTTGCCCCTACTGAGGAGAGCATCGTAAAAGGGAAGGAACTCTATCAGGATTTAGAATGCTGGAAGTGTCACGGGGATGAAGGAAGGGGAGACGGACCCTCCGCTCCAACCCTCGTGGATGATTGGGAGAACTCCATCCGAGCTGCTGATCTCACCCGGCCCTGGACCTTTCGGGGAGGAGGCAGGGATGAGGACATCTATAGAACCTTCACCACCGGTTTCGCTGGAACGCCTATGCCCTCCTATGCGGATGTCTTTGAGACTCCAGAAGAGGCAGAAGAGATGAACTGGCACCTGGTCAACTATGTCTCTACATTCGCCCCTCTAAAAGAGAAACCTGAAGTCAGACCGGTCATTCGTTCTATGCAAATCAGTGACCCGATTCCAGACGACCCCTCGGATCCCCTCTGGGAAAATGCAGAAACCTTCTCTTTTCCTCTTGTGGGCCAGATTATCAAAAAACCAAGATGGTTCACCCCTTCCATCGATCTCATCACCATCCGATCTCTCCGGAATGAGGAAGAGATCGGCTTTCTCCTCGAATGGCATGATCGAACGGAGAGTAAGTCGATTGAGTCTAGTAAGTCTATGGAGTCTATTGAGTCTATTGGGAATGGGGAAGAGGAGATCCAGAATCCAGAATATCCCGATGCCATTGCCCTCCAGTTCCCAGTAAAAATCCCGGAGGGAGGTATAAAACCTTATTTCCTGATGGGCGACTCTCGGAACCCAGTGAACCTCTGGATCTGGTCCGCCTCCGACGGAGCAAATGCAATAGAATCGAATGCTAAGGGAATGGATAAGATTACCTCTCAACCTGAAGAAAGTCAGAATCTTCAAACAGAGGGAGTCTATCATAAAGGCAGTTGGCAAGTGGTGATGAAGCGGAGTCTTACCACAGAGAATGGTAGGAAGGACATCCAGTTTGTGGAAGGGCGATTCATCCCCCTCGCTTTCCATGTCTGGGATGGATCCAATAGAGAGACAGGGAAACAACACGCTATCTCCTCCTGGTATCTCCTCTACCTGAAGCCCCAGAGACCCCTTCGGTCCTTCCTCTTTCCTCCTCTCACCATGCTTCTCGCAATTGGGATGGAGTTCTGGTTTGTGAGAAAGATTAGAAAGAATAAAAAGTAGTTGTTAGATATTGGAAAATAGAATCGAAGATCTCCGAAGGAGAAATAGAAATTCGAAATTGGAAAGTAGTATAACGATGTTTTAGGTTTAAAAATCCGTAACCATTTTCTAACCTCTAATCCTGACCTGTCGTCAGGACAGGTTTCTATAACGAATTTCTAATCCTGAACTGTCCTGAAACAAGCCTGTCCTGGCGCCAGGCCAGGGTTCAGGACCCGACAGTTTTCCAGTAACCAATTTCTAAAATAGGATGAAAAAAATCTTTCTCCTACTGGTGGGTTTGGCTTTTAAGCAACGGAGATCTTCGATTCTCTGCGTCCTCCTCGCCCCTGCGGCAGGGGCGGGAGTCCTCTGCGTCTCTGCGGTGAATAGCCTTGCCCAGGACGCTAAGATTCCCGAAACCCCTGAAAATATTGAAGCGGGTCGGAAGATCTATCAGGAGAGTTGCATCTTCTGCCATGGAGAGAAGGGAAAGGGGGAGGGTCATATTGCGGACTATCTCTGGCCGAGACCCCGGGATTTCACTGCCGCCACATTTAAACTGCGTACCACAGCCAGTGGAGAGGTCCCCTTCGATTCCGACCTCTTCCAGACAATTACTAACGGAATCCCTGGTACCGCCATGCCGGAATGGGGTTCTCTTCTATCTGAGAAGGAGAGGTGGCAGGTCATCCACTATATCAAAACCTTCGCCCAGGGGGACTACGATGAACCCCCTGCGAAGGCAAATTTAGGGAAAAAGATTGGAGCCTCAAAAGAGATCATCAACGAAGGAAAGATTCTCTACGCCTTGATGAAGTGCTGGCAGTGCCATGGGAAAGAGGGGAGAGGGGACGGTCCTTCGGCCTACGACCTGAAAGATGAGTGGGGGTTTATCATCCCTCCAGCGGACTTGACTCAGGGCTGGAAGTACAGGGGAGGAAGCCGTGTAGAGGATATTTATACCCGTTTCTCTACGGGGATGAGCGGGACACCGATGCCCGATTTCACCGATGCAGCGATATTCCTCAACCGTGAGGGCTACCAAAATCTCACCCCTTTCGAACCCGTGTATACAGAAGAAGAACTTCAGGAGATCAAAACCTATATCGAGACCCTACCCACTCTGGAAGAGTTGGGTGGCTTTTCTGAGGAGAAAAAGGCCGAACTTTCGAATCGAAGACGATGGGCATTAGCCCACTACATACGATCCCTGATTACCGTGGAGGGTCCCAACGGGGATGTTGTGATCAAGTCAGAAGAGGTGGAGGGCGACCTCCCGATGGATCCCGACAACCCTCTCTGGGAAAAAGCGAAGCCCCTCATCGTCCCCCTCACTGGACAGGTCATCACCAAACCCAGATGGCAAATTCCAACCGTCCAGACGATATTCGTCAGAGCGTTGCACAATGACCAAGAGATCGCCTTCCTGGTCGAATGGAGCGATCCCTCCCAGGACACCCTCCACGAGGGATCAGACTGGCCTTCGGTAGGCCAAACGTCCACGGTTGACACAGAGACAGAGGATACCTACCCACTCCTGTCCAGAAGGGAGAACCCGGCCGGAAGTCGAAGGGATGCCTTATCCATTCAATTCCCTACGAAGATCCCAGTTGGACCCCAAAAACCTTATTTCTTCTGGGGTGAGAAGGGAAACCCGGTCAATCTCTGGCACTGGAAATCCGACTGGCAAGTCGATCTTGAACGTGAAACGCCCATCGAGAAATTCCTTGCGAAGGGTTTCCGGCAATGGCCAGAACCAGAGCCTCCTGAAAGCCAAAATGTCGAGGGTTCTGGGATTTGGAGAAAAGGCCAATGGCGGGTCATTCTCAAGCGATCCCTCACCACTGAAGAGAAGGAGATCCAATTCGAGAAGGGCGCCTTCATCCCCATCGCCTTTCAAGCCTGGGACGGCTCCAACGGAGAGGTGGGGTACAGAATGTCTCTCTCCTCCTGGGTCTATCTCCTCCTTCCGAAGGCTAAATCCCTTCGAGTCTATTTCAACACTTTACTCGGTGTGATTCTTGCCGTCGGCTTCGAGTCCTGGTTGGTCAGGCGGGTTCGGAGAAAAAAGAATTGAAGCTTGAATCTTGGTTCTGAAATCGAATTTATTTTTCTCTTGACGAAAGAAAAAAATTTTGGTAAGATGAGTTTGTTACAAAAATCACAATCTTAGTCTGGTAAATTGTGATTGGTAATTTGTTATTTTCAACCATTTAACCAATCACCAGTCACCAATTACCAGTCACCAAATAACCCTATAACCAATAAAGAGGAGGCAATCAAATGAAGCTGCAAAAAAACATTCCCCTCGTTCTCTTCGTCTTTGCGGTGAATAGCCTTGTCATGGGATGCGGGGGAAAGGAAGAACCATCTACCCAGGGGGCAGAATCTGAGGGAAAAAAGGAAACAACTACAAGTGAGGCGACTTCACCTGTTGATATGGCGACAGCGGCCACCATCAACGGGAAGGTCCTCTTCGAGGGAACAACGCCAAAGATGAAAAAGATTGATATGGCAGCAGAGGTAACCTGCCAACAGATGTATCCCGAAGGTCCTAGAACCGAGAACGTTCTGGTAAATGAAAACGGGACTCTTCGAAATGTCTTTGTCTATGTCAAAGAAGGTCTTGGAGATATGGAATTCCCAACTCCCAAAGAGTCGGTCCTTCTGGATCAGAAAGGGTGTCGGTATTACCCCCATGTCATTGGAATCCAGGCCGGTCAACCCCTGAAAATCCGCAACAGCGACCCTGTTGCCCACAACATCCACCCAAAGCCCAAGAACAGCAAATCCTTCAATATCAGCCAGCCGGTTCAAGGGATGGAAACAACCAAAAAATTCTCAAAGCCGGAGATCATGGTTCCCGTCTCCTGTGATATCCATAGCTGGATGAGTGCCTATGTCGCTGTCCTGGACCATCCCTATCACAGCACAACCGGAACGGAGGGTACATTCGAACTGAAGTCCCTACCTCCCGGTGAATATGTCATTGAAGCCTGGCATGAGGAATACGGCAGCCAGACCCAAACCATCCAAGTGGGAGAAGGAGAGACGAAGGAAATCAACTTCACTTTTAAACCAGAGACCTAAAGTATGGACACAACCGGAAACTATGGATGGTGGCTTCCAGTTCAGGCCTCCTCTTATGCGCAAACGATCGACACGGGCATCAACGTTATTCAGTTTGCCATGTTGCTGATGTTTGTGCTGTGGGGAATTTTCTTCACCTGGTGCCTGTTTCGATTTCGCGCCCGGACCGCCCGTCGGGCTGTGTACAAAGAGCCCGCACATTGGAAATCCTGGATCCCTGACGGCCTTGTGCTGGCTTTCGAGATCCTTCTGATCGCGCTCTATGGAATTCCAGTATGGTCTCGGATCATGCAAACGCTCCCCAATGAAAAAGACGCCAACGTGGTCCGCGTGGTGGCAGAGCAGTTCGCCTGGAACGTCCACTACCCGGGACCCGATGGCCAGTTCGGCAACACGGAACTCTCCCTTATCTCGAAGTCCAACAGGTTGGGCCTGGACCGAACCGATCCCAAAGGAAAGGACGATATCGTCCTCTGGAACCAAATGTTTCTCCCCCTGGGGAAACCCACAATCCTTCATCTTACCTCAAAGGACGTGATCCACAGTTTTTTTGTCCCGGCATTCCGGATGAAACAGGACATGGTTCCCGGTCTTGTCATTCAGAGATGGGTTGAGCCTACCCGAGTCGGTAAGTATGAAATAGGCTGTGCTCAGCTCTGCGGACTTGGACACTACAAGATGCGCGGGGATGTCTTCGTCCAGACCCAGGAAGAGTTCGACCGGTGGCTTGTCGAAAAATCTCGTGAACAAAGAGAAGAACGAGAAGAATAGAAGCAATGACAAATGACAAAACTCAAATGACCTTCCACTAATTCCCATATAAACACTTATAAAATACGAAGATCTCCGTTGATTAACTCTCATAACTTATTCTAGGAGAATTAAGAGTTAGCAGTTACCACTCACCGAATCGAAGCCTGTCCTGGCGTCAGGCCAGGGATCTCCGTTTCATTCTTGCCTAACCCAAGTATAGGAGAATTACAAATCACTAATTTCCGTAGTTATGAGCGATCGCACAAATCCTGAGACAACCCGGGTCGCGCCTCCTGTTGAAGTCCATGAGGTTGAGGAGCACAAACTGGGATTTATCCGCAGATGGATCTTCTCTTTAGACCACAAGGTCATCGGTCTCCAGTACATGTTCACCGCCCTCTTCTTCCTCTTCGCGGGGTTTTGCATGATTCTCATCATGCGCTGGCAGCTCGCCTTTCCAGGCAAGGTGATTCCCCTGATCGGTCGCTGGCTTCCCGAGGCGATGGCGTCGGGGGGGATCCTTCTCCCGGAAGGTTACAACATGCTGGGTGCCATGCACGGAACCATCATGGTGTTTCTGGGCATCGTGCCCCTCGGGGTCGGATTCTACGGGAACTACATCGTGCCGCTCCAGATCGGCGCGAGGGACATGGCATTTCCGCGTTGGAATATGCTCTCCTACTGGATATACTTCGTGGGCGGGGTCTTGATGCTCTCGAGCTTCCTTCTGCCCGGTGGCCCAGCCCAGTCCGGATGGACATCCTATCCACCCCTTTCGATAATCGCAACATCCGGGCAAACGGTGTGGCTGGTTGCCATGATCTTTATTATCACATCCTCCCTTTTGGGTTCGATCAATTTCATCACCACGATTTTGAACCTCCGTGCAGCGGGACTCACACTGATGAGGATGCCTATTTTTGTCTGGACACAATTTGTGACAGCCGTTCTCTTACTCCTGGCATTCCCTCCGCTGGAAATAGCAGCGATCTTCCAGTTGATGGACCGGCTTGCGGGGACCAGTTTTTACCTGCCTGCAGGGCTTATCATAAGCGATCAGATCCTCGAGGTGAGCGGAGGGGGGCTTGCGATCCTCTGGCAGCACCTCTTCTGGTTCCTCGCTCACCCGGAAGTTTACGTCCTGTTGCTTCCGGCGATGGGGATCGTCTGCGAGATCATTGCGAACGGAACACGCAAACCCCTCTTTGGGTATAAAGAACTCGTAGGCTCGTTCATCTTCCTCGGTGTCATGTCGTTTCTCGTCTGGGCACACCACATGTTTTTAACGGGAATGAAACCTGCCCTGAGCAACTTTTTCCTGATCACCACTCTCATCATCTCGATCCCTTCGGTGATGATATTGACCTGTTTGCTCTGGAGCCTGAAGGGAGGATCTATTCGATTCACGGTCCCCATGATGTTTTCGCTGGCGTTCCTTCCCTTATTTGGGATTGGCGGCTTGACAGGGCTTCCCCTCGGGGTGCATGTGACCGACATCTACCTCCACGACACCTACTATGTCATCGGTCACTTCCATTATGTCGTGGTCACGGGTTCGCTGATCGCACTCATGGGTGGAATCTACTTCTGGTTCCCCAAGATGTTCGGGAAGATGATGAACTCCACCTGGGGGAAGGTCCATTTCTGGTTGACCCTGATTGGCATGAATGGAGTCTTTTTCCCCATGTTCATTCAGGGACTTGCGGGTGTGCAGCGCCGTCTATATGATCCCACCGTCCAGGTTCATAACGTGATGGTCCAGCCCCTCAATGTAGTGAGTACCGTAAGCTCATGGATCCTTCTCCTTGCCCAGATCCCCTTTATCCTGAACTTCTTCATCAGCCTCTTCTGGGGGAAGAAGGCAAAAGAGAACCCCTGGGAAGCAACGACTCTGGAGTGGGCGTGTCCCTCGCCGCCTCCTCACGGAAATTTTGCCAAAGATCCCGTCGTATACCGAGGACCTTATGAATACAGCGTTCCTGGACACAAGACAGACTGGTTCCCTCAAAACGAGCCGGATGCTGAGAGTTCTACCTGATTTAATTTTGTAATTTGTATTGAATCTTATCAAGGCGTTCGCGTGACAAACTCGAATCTTATACGGCAAGATTGGTAGAAAAGGTTCTTATACGGAAACCGTATAAACTTTATTGGCTGCTTGAGACCGACGCCGTTACCCATTGACCTGGAAGCCAGCATGTGGTAAGCTGCTGACGAGCGTATGGAGTTGCAACATGAAGAAGATAACCCATGTGGAAGTGCTGGAGAACTACCGGCTCGACTTGACGTTTGCGGACAGCAAGCGAGGAACTGTTGACCTGTCCGACTTGGCTGGCAGCGGCGTCTTTGCCTTCTGGAAGAACTATGAAGATTTCCGAAAGGTCAAGATCGGAGATGCGGGCGAGCTGGTTTGGGCGGATCAAGTGGATCTTTGCCCTGATTCGCTTTATTTAAAGATCACGGGGAAGAAGCCCGAGGAGCTCTTCCCGTCCCTGAAGCGCGAACCGGTGCATGCCTGAGATCTCCAGATCACCACCCTCTCCGTCTTCGCGGGAAGTCTATCACCCAGGGCACTCGGTCTCGTGATTGAGTGGGCAACACTCCACCAGGAAGATCTACTGGACGATTGGCGGAAAGCCCAAGGGCAGCAACCATTGAAGAAGATTGAACCCCTCAGATAGGTAGCTAAACTTTGCGTGCAGGATTGTAACATACTAATATCATGATACTTATTGTAAGGCGATCGCGTGACAAACTCGAATCTTATACGGCAAGATTGGTAGACAAAGGTTCTTATACGGAAACCCTATAACCATAGTTAGGCACCGCGACATTCTCGCTACGGAGGTAACACGGATATGACAGTTAAACCCATTCCCGATGGCTACAACACCGTAACGCCGTACCTGATCGTGAAGGATGCGGCAAGCGCCATCGATTTTTATCAGAAGGCTTTTGGTGCCAAAGAGTTGATGCGAATGGCCGGACCCAGCGGGAAAGTCGGGCATGCCGAGATCAAAATCGGCGATTCACCGATCATGTTGGCTGACGAGTCCCCAGAAATGGGAACTCGCGGTCCGCAGTCGCTCGGCGGTTCCCCGGTGAGCATTCTTCTCTACGTCGAAAACGTGGATGAACTCTTCACTCGAGCCATTGCTGCCGGCGCGAAGGCTCTCAAACCTGTACAGGACCAGTTCTACGGCGACCGGTCCGGGACGTTGACGGACCCCTTCGGACATGTTTGGACCATTGCCACACACAAAGAGGACATACCGCCCGAGGAGATGGCAAAGCGTGCAGAAGCATTCATGAAGGAACAGCACAAAGGCTGAACCCGTTATCTCGAAGGGAAGATGTCAGGTCTTGACATTTGACATTAGAGGAAGTGCTTAATAGTTTTATTGATGACTGTAATTCTTTAGAAACTATGCAGAAAAGAGGGCTATTATGAGCAACGGACAGGCTGCGACGGTCGAGATCTCTCCGTTTGCGGTTCCGAATGGGAGGCTCGGGATGTGGCTATTTATTGCCTCCGAGATCATGCTCTTTGCCACCCTCTTCACCTCATACATCATCTACCGTATCGCCTCCCCTGAGTGGCCCCGGGGCTGGGAGGTGCTCAATGTGCGCTTGGGTACCATCAACACCTACATCCTGATCGCCTCGAGCGTACCCATGGTCCTTGCCTTTTCCAAGACGCTTACTCGAGATCGAAAGTGGTTTGCTCGCTTCCTTGGGCTCACGATTTTGCTGGGATGTGTCTTTCTTGTAATTAAATCATTTGAGTACAGCGCAAAATTCGCCCATGGCATTTCTCCCGCCACCAGCATTTTCTACGCGCTCTATTTCACGATTACGGGTCTCCATGCCCT
>JADFOU010000066.1 GCA_022562655.1 candidate division TA06 bacterium | reverse complement strand
TCCGTGACCTAAATAACGTCAGACTCGTTTCAGAATACGAATCGATGCGCAATAATGTAATTCATAATGTGTTTGTGAAGGAAGAGTTTGCCTACATTTCATATTACGGAGAGGGCATGAAAATAGTGGATATATCTGATCCGACAAGCCCGGGTGAAGTAGGTGATTTTGACCTGTCTCCAAGCGGCGGCAGCACTACGTGGGGAGTATTTCCTTACACATCTTCAGGATTAATTTATGTAGGCAATTCGACTGATGGGTTTTATTCAGCGAGATTCGACGCCACATATGCGGGACACGTAAGGGGGACTATCAAGGATGACATCACCGGAGAGCCCATATCCGGAGTTAAAGTCTCGGTTCTTGAATCGAGCTCCAGGCTGTTTTTCGATACGGCAGGTAATTATAAATACGCCGCCGGCAAAGACAGCCTGACGTTTAGCGCGGACGCTTTCGGCTATTTCCCGGATACAACCGTAGTTTCTTTGAATGCGAGGGACACTGTCATTCATGATATTTCGCTGACGGAACTGCCAAAAAGCTCCATAGAAGGAATTATCACTGACGTCGTGACGGGAGATCCGATAGCAGCGGAAGTGATACTTAAATTGGAAAGTGACGCGGCTCCTGATAAAGATATCAAAACCTTCACAGATGCAAACGGAGTCTTCAGCTTCGAGTCAGTGTATATTTCTTTCGAAAACGAGGTTACTTATCCATATCTGGTCGTCCTTCCCGAATTTCCGTACACGCTTGATTTAGCGGAGGGTATCAGTATCAATGAAGGAGTAGCGACCGAAATCAATTTTGAACTCGACAACGCCGACATTCTACTTTACAACGGAGATATTGGCGATGACTATTTTGAGTATTACGCCGAACCGATCGAGACTCTCGGAGTCACTTTTCATTTCGCTCGAAAGAACAGTGGAGACCTTCTTCAGGCGAGCCGGATGGATGAGTTGACCTATCCGGTAGCGATATGGTACACGGGTGATATCGTGAATTCGGTTTTGAGCGCTACGGACGAAGACAGCATTATGAGCTTCCTCGATGCGGGTGGAAGAATATTTCTAACGGGACAGAACATCGTCGAGAATCTTAGTCCGACGAGCAGCCTGCTGACCGATTATCTCAATGTGAGCTATGGTGGAGAATCGACAACATTCGTTGTACGGGGAGTTGAAGGTAATGTCGTAACCGACGGTTTGGCTCTATTTGCATTAACCGGTGCAGGCAGCGCCGGTAATCAGAGTTCATTGGACATTCTTGTGCCTACGGGCAATGGCGATTCCGCCATGTTGTACGGAATAACGGATGAAACAGTTGCCGCGGTAAGCGTCGAAGACTCACAGTCCGGATATAAGATATTTTTAACAGGGTTCGGGTTTGAAGGCATCGTATCCGGCCACGTCCGATTTGAGGAACCAATCAGTTTGTTGGCAAATGTTTTGACTTGGTTCGGTCTTGAGGATATAACCGGAATTAATGATGAAGTCACCAGTTTACCGGAAGAATATATATTGAAACAGAATTATCCGAACCCGTTCAATCCGACTACGCGAATAGAGTATACTCTTCTTAGTCCGGGAAAAGTATCGCTCATAATATACAACATGTTGGGTGAGGAAGTTACAAGACTGGTTGACGGCGAAATGCCCGCGGGAGAGCATACTTCTATATGGAACGCATCAATTCTCTCCTCAGGAATCTACTTCTACCGCCTCCAAGCCGGAGATATCGTCCGGACAAGGAAGATGGTGCTGTTGAAGTAAGCTGTTGAAGTAATAATTGAGCATGAACAAACCGGTATCGATCTCCTCCCCCCTCAAAACTCTCCCTGACAATATGGGACCTCATCCCTACCTCCACCACCTCTAAAATCTCCACTTCAGACCGATTGAGAACTTTTTGTAAGATCTCAAACTCAAACTCCTTTCCCAAAAGGGCAGCACAGGCGAGTGCCTCCTTCATTTCAGGGGCAAGTGAATCGATCCTCCGCTGGATAAGGGCTTGGATGGATTGAGGGACTTCCCTCATTTCGGAAATCCCTTCCTCCAAATTCTGTAGCCCCCCTCCGGCTGTCTCTTCATGAAGGAATCTGAGGTACTCCTCAACATAGAAGGGGTTTCCCTCAGTCTTCTGGTAGATCATATCCTGGTAGTCCTGAGGAACCTTGACCCCTGGACAGAGGAGACGGAGCATGGCAGAAACCCCCCTGGCAGAAAGAGGTTCAAGGGGGATTTCTTCCAGAAGTTTTTCCCGTCTAAGAGAGCCCACAAATCGAGAAAGGCTCGGCCCTTGCTCCCTCTCAGCTTCTTCAGTCCGGTAAGTACCGCAAAATATGATTCGTTCCTCTCCCAGGTCTCGGGTCAGGAAATGGAGGAGATTGAGACTCGCCTCATCCGACCAATGAATGTCCTCGATGATGAAGAGGAGGGGCGTATGGCCCGATTCGGGCAGGCCTTCCGCCCCAACTTTAGAGAGGCTTTGAAGAAGAAGTCGAACAGCCTCAAAAAGACGGTAGGGATCAGGAGTCCGCTCTAATTCAGAAGGCTCTATCTCGATCAAGCCCGGAAGGATTCGAGCGATTTCCCTTCGGAAATGATCCTGCAGGTTCTCAAGGATCTGGAAAGTTTGATCCTTTCTCTCTTTGAATAAATGTTTGAAGGCCTCACGAAAGGGATAGTAAGGGATCGTTTGGGTCTCTTCATGGCATCCCCCCAATAGGACTGTGCCTCCCCTACTCTCCAAAACCTGTCGAATTTCTCTCACCAACCTTGTCTTTCCTATACCGGCTTCTCCATGAATCAGAATCAACCTTCCTCCCTCTTTACGATCACCTGCCGCCGAGAAGGCTTCGAGAAGGGACTTGAATCGTCTTAGCTCTTTTGTTCGACCCACCAGCTTTGGAGTTGAGAATAAAGGACTACCAAGAGACTCCTTGAGAAGGGCTTTTTCCCCGCTATACCCATTTCCTCCACGCCGCTTCACCGCATAGAGGGCTTGATCCGCCCAGTGTATCAATCCATCCAGGTCCCTCCCCTTCTCTTGATAAAAAGCATATCCCAAACTGCAGGTGACGGGTTGAAGGGGATCTCCTTTCTCATCCTTCCAAGAAGTGCTGGCGAAATTCTCCTTCATTCTCTCAGCAACCCGAATCACCTCTTCCTCCCGTGTCTCAGGCAGGATGACCACAAATTCATCTCCGGCATAACGGCAGAGGATATCCGAGGATCGGACGCTCTCTTTCAATAGCTTTCCAACCTGAGCAAGAACCCTATCCCCTGCCAGATGTCCATAAAGGTCATTGATGGGTTTGAGGTTGTCCAGATCAATCATCATCAAGGCAAACCCATCTGTGGGTTCACTTGAACGGGAATCCACTTTCCGCTTCTCCTCCAGAAGCCTCTCATAAAAATAGCGTCGATTGAAAAGACCGGTGAGATCGTCTATGAATGCGATCTCTTCCAACCGCTTTTTCTCTTTCCCACGAGTCATATTCCCTCTCTTCAGACGAAAAGTATTTTTTGTGAAAGGGGTGTAAAGTTCATCTTAACTTTATGTGGGACGACTGTCAAGTTTTATACTCCACTCGTTCTCCGCATTGGGGGTAGGCAGCGTGATCGAGAAACCACAGGAGTCGTTCCCTGGGACGGACCCTTGCTGCTGGATAAAGTTTGTAGGCCTTCTCCGGGGTTTCCAATATAGATCGTACCACGCCTCTCTTCTCGTCACCGGATACCAGAAAGAACACGTGGCGTGCCCTGTTAATCACGGAAAGGGTGAGGGTGATCCGCTGGCGTGGTTGTGTATTGGGCGGTGCATTGACCGCTACGACCCACCGATGGTCTTCTTGTAAAGCTCTATCCCCCGGGAAGAGAGAGGCAGTGTGACCGTCTTTTCCCATTCCCAGCAGAATCAAGTCAAAGGAAAAGGAAGACCCCTCTTTCCCTGATGGACGAAAGAATTGCCAAAGAACCTCCTCATACGCATCCGCAGCCTTCTCGGTAGGTTCCATTTCCGCCGGAATGCGGTTGATGTTTTGAGAGGGGATCCGAATTTTTGAGATCAGCGTCTGAAAGGCCATAGCAAAGTTGCTTTGAGGATGGTCGGGAGGGACGCACCGCTCATCCCCAAAGAAGAGATGAACCCGCGACCAGGGGATTTGCTCTCCATAAGATTGAGCCAGCACCTGGTAGAGTTTACGCGGAGTGCCGCCGCCTGCCAGGACCAGAGTAAAGTGGCCCCTCTCATCAATGGCGGCGCGGGCAAGACGGACCATCTCCTCTGCCACTCCACGACTCAGGGCATCAAGATTTGGGGAAACGCACTTCTCAGGAGTCACAGGGTTTGCCACCGTCGTCCCTCTCGATCTGTGATTTGGTCTGCCTCAGGGGGACCCCAACTCCCTGCTGCGTATTCATGCACCTGGGGCTTCTGTTCCAAGAGGGGAGCAAACAACCGCCAGGAGGCCTCCACTTCGTCGGCATGGACGAAGAGGGTCTGGTCCCCTGTGAGGACATCCAGGAGGAGGGTTTCATAGGCCTCTGGAAGAGGACCAAAGGCTTCTGTATAACGAAAGTGCAAACGCTGGGTCTTGATCTTGACAGGCTGGACAGGTGCCTTCACCTCAAAGAAGAGATCAAAACCCTCATCTGGCTGAAGGGTGATCGTGAGAACGTTTGGATGAATCTGACAGCCATCCAAGGATTGAAAGAGGCAAATGGGAGGGGAACGAAAGGTCACAGCGATTTGGGTGAGCCTACGAGGAAGTCGTTTGCCCGTACGAAGGTAGAAGGGTACCCCCTGCCAGCGCCAGTTGTCGATCTCTACCCGGAAGGCAACAGAGGTCTCGGTGTTGGAATCGGGGGCTACGCCCGGTTCTTCCCTGTATCCAGGAACCTCCTGTCCGTCGATCTTCCCTCGAGTATATTGACCCAGAACAACTTCCTCTGGACGGATGGGCATGACAGTATGGAGAACCTTGATCTTTTCAGTCCGAATGGCATCTGCTTCAAAAGAAGGAGGAACCTCCATTGCAACCAATGTCAGAAGCTGCGTAAGATGATTCTGAACCATATCCCGCAAAGCACCGGCATGCTCATAGTAATGGGCTCGTTTCTCGATCCCAAGATCCTCAGCCACAGTGATCTCAATGGACTCTACACGATCCCGATTCCAAAGGGACTCAAAAATGGCATTGGCGAAACGGAAAACCAAAAGGTTCTGAACCGTCTCCTTCCCCAAATAGTGATCGATTCGATAAATCTGTGATTCGTTGAAGTCAGTGTGGACCAAACGGTTGAGTTCTTGTGCCGAGGCAAGATCGTGTCCAAAGGGTTTCTCAATAACCAGACGCGTCCATCCACTGCTTTGATTCAAACCTACCTGGCCCAACCCCCTGATGGTCGTTGGAAAAGCATCGGGAGGCAGGGCCAGATAGAAGGCTCGATTGCCTGCAATGTTATATTTCCGTTCCAATTCCTGAACACGGGCGAGGAGTGAACGGTAGTCTCCTTCACTTCCCACTCCAATGGGCTGATAATATACGCACTGGTCGCACCAGTTGGCAGTCATCTCTTTTCCTGAAACCCCGGCGGTTGCCAGAGCCTCGCGAGCCCAGTTGCGAAAGCTCTGGTCGCTTAGATTTGAATCTCGAGCCACGCCAAGGATTCTCGAGCGATCATTCAAGATTCCCTGGGCGGTCAATCGATAGAGAGCCGGAAGGAGCTTCCGCTGTGTGAGATCCCCCGTTCCACCCAGAATAATAAAAAGGTGTGGTTCTATAGGATTTCTTCCCATCGTTATCCCTCCCGCTTGATCTCATGACCGCCAAACTGATTCCTCAGGGCGGCCAGGAATTTATCTGAAAAGGAATCTTTTTCCCTGGAGCGAAGGCGCTGGATGAGGGAGAGGGTGATCACCGGTGCGGGAACATCCAGATCAATCGTCTCAAAGACCATCCAGCGCCCCTCCCCCGAGTCGGCAACATAGGGAGCGATGCCCTCCAAATCCGGGTTATCACCAAGAGCCCGGGCAGTTAGATCCAAGAGCCAGGAACGAACCACACTGCCAACTCGCCAGATTTCGGAGATCTGGTGCAGGTCCAGACCAAACTCCTCCTTCCGTTTCAGGAGGGCAAACCCTTCAGCGTAGGACTCCATGAGTCCATACTCGATGCCGTTGTGGACCATCTTCACAAAGTGTCCTGCACCACTTGGACCGACCTGTCCCCACCCTTGGTCCGAGGCGGGAGCCAACGTCTCAAAAATGGGACGAAGCCGCTCAACAGCTTCTTTCTCACCGCCGATCATCATACTGTACCCTTCTTTCAGGCCCCAGATGCCGCCGCTCGTTCCCACATCCACGAAGTGGATCTTTTTTTCCTTGAGCATCTCGGCGCGGCGGATGGAGTCTTTGAAGTTGCTGTTTCCCCCATCAATGATTGTATCGCCCGGCTGAATCATCCCAGCCAACTGCTCGATCGTTTCTTCAGTCGGGCTCCCGGAAGGCACCATGACCCACACCGCCCGGGGGGTGGTTAATTTGGACACCAGTTCCTCCAGGGAGCCCGATGGGTCCGCACCAGTAGCACTTGCGGTCTTCACAGCCTCCGGGTTCCGGTCGTACACCTCCACGCGATGCCCTCCTTTCAGGAGACGCGTGGCCATGTTCGCCCCCATCTTCCCCAATCCAATTATTCCGAGTTCCATCTCACACCTCCGTTTCGTGTTTGATAATGATTCATATTTCTTTATGATATGAAAAGACAAATTAAGTTTTCTGCACACGATTTTCCTGCCAACTGCCACCTGCTACTGCCACTATCTTTTCCCTGCCCCAACTGCCCCCGCCTTCGGCGGGGCCACTGCCTTTCCTGAATTCTCACTCCGCAAAGAGTAAGAGAAGGTTTACGACCATAAAGAGGATGAAGACCCAGAGGGCAGGGGCGGGGGTGCCGGGGAGACGACGTCTCATTACCTTCCTCTGCCGACTTCTTGCCTCCATCTCCAGATCATCCCGAAGCGTGAGCCAGTGAAAGACAAGTGCCGTTCCTGCGCCATAGGCCAGGTGTCCAATGAGGGAGGGGTATGCCGCCAGGGCGGAAGCCAATGACCATTGAACCTCCGCACCCAAGAAGATGGGCATGAGGGTGAGGGGACCCAGAAACCACCACATTACCCCGTAGACCAACCCCCAGGCAAGACCTGCTCCATAGGTATAGGCTTCCCGCCGAAAGAGAATGCCATAGGATGCCCCGATGATGGCACTGATCACCATGTGGACTACGAACCCAGCCTTCATGGAGGAGAGGCCGATGAGGCTCGCCACCGAGGGAAGAACTCCCGTTTTCACCATCACGATCGTAAAGAGAAGCCCTCCGGCAATGCTTGCAAGGACTCCCCTCCCCAATGAACGAAGGCTCTGAATCCCAGGTCCTTCGGGCTCCCTCTGGAGGGGGTCGGACTCGGTGAAGAGGATTCGCCAGAAACGTTCCACGATGGAATAGACGAGACCCAAGAGGATCCCGTAGACGACGTGACCGATGAAGGAAGGGTACGCTCCTTTTCCCGCATCCAGAGACCACTGAACTCCTCTCCCCAACCACACGGGAAGAATGGTCAGGGGACCCAAGATCCACCAGATGATCCCATACGCCATCCCCCAGGTGATGCTGGAACCGGTTCCCCGGATGTCTTTCCGGAAGAGGACACCGAAAGATGCACCGATGGCGAGGCTGAAGGCGAAGTGAAGCATCTTCCCCACCATGGGAGAATCCGAATGTACGAGACCTGCGAGCAAAGGATACATCCCCATCCGTCCCATCCATGCCCCGAAGGCCCACCCTCCAACCAACCCGGCAATCCCTCCAACAACCCCAGCTCGAAGGAGTTCGAGAACACCTTCTCGAACTTCTACATCTTTCTTTTTTTCGGAAATGAGCCAGGCCAGGACGACATACCCGAGTCCCAGGACAGCACCATACCCAACCAGGTGACCAAAGAGCATGGGATATTTGATCCTTGCCACTTCAACGGTCCAGAGGACCCCGTAGCCCTGAAGGAGGGGCATGAGGGTCAGGGGACCCGCAAGCCACCAGAGAAATCCATAGGTGATCCCCCACAGGAGTCCCGATCCCAGGGTCACCGCCAGGCCACCAAAGACGATCCCGAAGCCCGCCCCGATCACCCCACTGAAGACGAGACTCACAAGAAACCCTGCAAGAGGAGTTTGGGACCCGACGATCCAGCCGATCTCCCGGGGCCGACCCAAAGGCGAGGCGAGGGTGACACCCGCCATCCACCGATCCGACGACCCGACGGTCATCCGCACGATCTACCAGGCCCCGGAAGGCGTCAAGCGGGTTTTTCTCGTCTACGGCCGAAAGTCGGGCCGGGATGAGGCACAGTGGAACAATCGGAACGTCATCGAGGCAATCGGCAGGGGTGCCGCCATTCGACTTTTCTACGAGGATCCGGAACTGGACGTTCAGTTCAAGATCGCGGGTGACAACCTGATGCCGGAAGAAATGATCGGTTCCCGGATTTTCTTCTTCAGTGATTTTGGGAAGCTCTACGCATACTCAGATACGTTGAGGATCGACCCACCCCCGACGACAGGCCCTTGAGAATCAACGCTTCACGTTCAGCTTTGCCTCCAGAGCAGCCTTCACGTCGTCCCATTCCGAATCGAGAATACTATAGTAGGCGGTGTCCCGGTACCGTCCCTCCGGCATCAGAAGGTGTTTGCGAAGGATCCCTTCTTCACGGGCGCCGATTCATTTGATTGCCGTGCGCGAACGCTCGTTCAGGGCATCCGTCTTGAGCTCGACACGAACGCAACCGAGCGTCTCGAATGCGTGGGTGAGCATCAGGTATTTTGCTTCCGTGTTCACAGCCGACCGCTGCCAGGGTGGGGCGATCCACGTCCATCCGATTTCGACCCTGTGATTCTCCCGGTTGATGTTCTCGTACCGCGTGCTCCCGACCGCCGCGTTCTCGCTTTTGTCGACGGTCGCGAACGGGAGTGCCACGCCATCCCTCTGCCGCGCGAGCGCTTCTTCGATGTAGCGTTGCATGCCACTGCGGGAAATCACCCGGCCCGGTGTAAACTTCCACAGCTCAGGCTCGAGCCCGACCTCCGAGAGGCGGTCGAGGTGTTCGAGTGAAAGCGGCTCGAGTTGTACGTGGCGCCCCTCGAGGACAACCGGCCGAATCTTCATCAAGGCGAATCCTCCTCGTTCAGTCTCCTGAACTTTTCGGAA
>JADFOU010000065.1 GCA_022562655.1 candidate division TA06 bacterium | reverse complement strand
TCACCTCGGGAAGCTTTATCGCCCCGATATCCACCTCGCCCCCGAGGCTCTGGAGATAGGAGATCACCGCCTTAATTTCATCCGGCTGGAGGAGGATTGGGGGTTTATAGACGAGTGGCATCTCATTTTTGAAACCCTCCACCACATAGGCCCCCGGCTCGGAAAGAGATTCGATTAGATATTCCGTTCCGGATTTCAGCCCCTGCTCCTTCGCCCTTTCCTCTGCCCGGATGGCCATGATGGGACCCTGTGAACCCTCACCAAGATTCGGGCACCGAATCGCACTTCCCTGGCCTCCGATGGAGTGGCAGGTATGGCATTTCCCCTTTCCCCAGAAGATTGCCTCCCCCGCCTCGGGGTTTACCCCTTCCACGGCCACCGTGACAACAGCTTGGCCGGAGATCTTGGTCAGGACCTCGCTCACATAGACGAAGAGGGCGATGATCATGATGGTGAAGATGGCGATCTTGAGAAAGTTCATAACTTCTCTTTATCCCTTTTTGGTTCAGGATTTGTATGACCCGGATTCCCCGTGGTCACAGGCAGGATGCCTGTGCCACCAAGCTGTGGGGTTTTGACCTCCTCCTTCTCTCCCAGCCCGGCGAGCCAGAAGACGAAGGAGACCGATCCCAGGAAGATGAGAACGATCGCCCCAACCACTCGACCCATATAGGCGTTAGTCGGTGTCCAGAAGTCGGGTGAGGTATCCTGCAAGACCCCATAGATATGCCAGTTCTCCCGGAGTCCAGAACGGATAAAGCCCATCAGTCCCATCAGGAGAACAATGGCAACGCAGAGAAAGACGAGGGTATACTGGGAACGGGCGGTCATCTTCCCCCAGATCATGCCTCCGACCAGTTCCGCCTTTCGGAAGAGGAAGGTGTCAATGGCGGTTACCATGATGAGACAACTTCCAACCAATAAAACCTGAACGACAGCGATCTGCCGAAGAAAGGGGTTTGCATTCGTCATCACGACGAAACCATAAACCCCCAGGAAGAAAACAGCGCTCGAGACCGTCATCCCAAAACAGACCAACTGGGCAAGGATTCCCTTGTTTTGAAAGGTGAGGAGAATGGCGAGGAGGAAGGTTCCCATCTGTGCGAGGAGGAGCATTGCCGGAAGCTTGAAATACTGGGCTTTTTCTGGAGCTAAATCCATAACAGATGGGTCGAGGGTGAGGAGGATTCTGGCATAGTTCCCCAAGAGGAGAAGACAGACAGCCCCGACTCCCATCAAGATAATCTTTGCTGTATTCCCCTGCTCCGAGAAGGGGAATAGTTTTCCCTTGTTCCCCCTGCGATAAAGGAGGAGGCTGAAGAAAGTGGAGAGGATGATGAACTGGATTACCGCGTTCTTCGCCGCCATCAATCCCAGATATTTTAAAACCGGGTGATACTGACCTCCCATGATAATCTGCTCCTCTGAGGTGAGAGGAAGGTTGTGGGGGGTGAGCCAGACGGCGAAACAGAGAAAGAGAATGACATTGATGTACTTGATGTACTTCACATACCTCTCAGCCCCCGGAATCCTCCCCATCCCGGTCCAGAGATAGTAATTTCCTCCAATGAAGATGGCGCCTACAAGAATCGCCTGGATAATGAAAGTCCAGGAGAAAGCACCCCCCATCATGTTGTTCCCCATCACCGGGCTTGCGCTATAGATCTCTCGCCCCATATAGTAACCGGCAAAGGGGAGGGGGATGAGGGCGGCGAGCCCCACAAAATTGCCCACATACCCCATCCAATCATAGTGGGCTCGCTCCTCGTCAGTCTTTGCCCCCAAGAATTTAACAGCCGCATAGGCCCCTGCGATAAACCCTCCAAAGGCGACATTCCCCAAAAGGCGATGGATATTGAGGGGCATCCAGAGAGGGTTCCGGATGGCTTCCCATGCTGTCCCGATGAACCTCCCCGTGTCTTCTTCAATCCCCGTGGGAGTCATCATAAATGTTGCCCAGGAATTGGCAATGACCAGGAGGATCGTTCCCCAGAGATTGAGAAAGATTCCCAGGGTCAGATGGAGCCATTTCTTATTCTGGAGCCTTTCCCAGGAGTAATAGTAGAGATAGAGTGTGAACCCCTCAGCGAAGAAGAGGAGGGCGTAGATATACATCGATTCATGAAAAACCCCCGTCATATAATTCATGAAATGGGGGTAGAGCCCAAAGAGGGTGAAGGCGAGAAGTCCTCCCAGAGCGGCTGTCGTAGCGAAGGCGGCGGAGAGGAGTTTCGTGAACTCATAGGCCAAGCGGTCATATCTCGAATCTTTTGTCTTCATCCCGATGAACTCCACAATCACCGCAAAGATGGGGACACCCAGGACAAAGGCACCGAACATCAAGTGGAGTTCTGCAACGATCCAGACCACCAGCCTCGAGTTGAGACCAAAGAAGGTTCTGTAACTCTCTCCTCCGTCTATGGGAGCCTGGGCGAAAGCAGTGGATAGAGTCAAATGAAAAATGACAAAAAGTAAGACGGTAATTGGTAATTGGTAATTCGTTAATTTCAACAATTTACCATTTAACCATTTAACGGATGTATTATTTGTCATTTTTCTTGGTACTGAATCTCAACTTTGGAATCTTCACCGGCTGTTACCTTTACGTCTCGGAGCTTCTTTCCCAATTTTTCGTGCCAGAAATGGAGTGTGTGCTTTCCTTCGGGGGCATTCTCAATTCGAAAAGAACCTGACTCATCGGTTAGAGCATAATAAGGATGTTCCGCAATCACAAGCCAGGCTCCCATCCAGGGATGGGCATCGCATTTCACCCGGATGATCTCCGGAAACTCAAAACTCTCGGTCATCTTCTTTTTGAACCCCGGCTGAGCCTTATTGAAGGGAGGGTTCTCCATGCTAAAGGTGTGGATGTTGTGGAGAATCCCATCGCTGTTCAGGATTTCCAGAGTCGATCCCGTTGGGATGACCTGGATATGGGGATAGAACCAACACCCCCGCTGGTCCAAGATCCCCCCATCTCCCCCTTCGGTAAAGGGGGATTCAGGGGGATTCAGGAGGGTGACAACAACATTCTTCAATCCTTTGTTCGTCTTGGAGACAACGAGATCCTCAGAGAACTTTTTCTCCTTTCCGCAGATTTCCACATCCTTGTCAATGGCGATTGCTTGAGGAGGAACCGGTTCCCCTACAAAGGTGACCTTTCCGACAATCGTCCCTCTACCGATGGATGTTGTTGTCTCAGGTTTCTCTATAGGAATCTCTTCGGATGGTTTTTCAATTTGAGCCTCTTCCGCCTTCTCCCCTTTCCCACAGCCGAAGAGAAGCCCCCACCCTGCTACTGCAATGAGTAAGAGCCTCATTTTTCCTCTGGGGTTTTCTTTATTTTCTTCTCTTTCACTTTGGGTTTCATGGCGATGTCTGCCTGGGTCTCAGCTCCCGCCTTCACGGTGATCACTTGTGTCTGTTTGCCTAAGGTCTCGTGCCAATACTCAAGGGTGTATTCCCCAGGTGGGACATCTTTGATAGCGAAACTTCCCGTTTCGTCTGACAGAGCATAATAAGGATGTTCAGCCACGACGATCCAGCCACCCATCCAGTTATGGGCATCGCACTTGACCTTGATGATTTCAGCGAATTCAAAGGTTACCTTCATCTTCTTCTTGAACTTCGGCTGTGCCTTGTTGAAAGAAGGGTTCTCGATGCTCAGGGTGTGGATGTTGTGCATAATCCCATCCGGGTTGAGGATCTCAAGGGTCGCTTCAACAGGGATGATCTGGATATGGGGGTTGAACCAGCAACCCTTCTGATTCAGTTGAAGGGTCTCTTCTGGCATCACCAACGCCTTTCCCTTCTCAATGTTGGTGATGGAGACCACGACATTCTGGATCCCCTTGTTCTTCTTGGAGACGAGAAGATACTCTGTGAACTTCTCGTGGGTTCCACAGATCTCCACATCCTTGTCTATATTGATCTTCTGCGGAGCTGGAGGCGATCCGACAAAGGTAACCGTTCCTGAGATGCTCCCTCCCTTCGTATCCTCTACAGCTTCATAGGCTCTGGATTGGGTGGCAAAGACCATAATGCCCACAATGCCGACCCAAAAAGTTTTGGAAAAGTTGCTTCTCATGACACTTCCTCCTTCACTACATATGGTTAAATGGTGATTGGTATGGGTATCGGTTCCTCTTTCTTGATTCACAAATCAGCACTCACCTCCTCTATTGTTATTCACTGCTTTATACACATGTGAGAACAAGATTCTCGTTTATGGGTGTCGAGGCTCGCCTGCCTGACCGGTAGGCAGGTAACGATGCTCGACTTTCCTGCCTGACGGTAGGCAGGGCAGACAGGTTGATGTTCGATACTCGAAAATCATAATCTCGTTTACTACTTTCTTCGAGCTTCACGCTTCGGGCTTCGATACGATGGCGCCTATGGCGCCACAGATTCGAATACTAGGTCATTCCCATGTCCTCGGTTCAACCCCTGCCCCTTCATAGATATAGAGGATGACCTGCCAGATTTCCTCATCTGTTAAGAAATCTTCCCAGATCGGCATAGCGGAGTTCCAGGGTTGAGATTCAGTGGGAAGTCCGGGTCCACCGGTCTTGATTCTCCAGAAGACATAGGATTCTTGTAACTGGGCAATGGTCCCCTGGTCTCTGAAATTGGCGGGAAGGGGGGTGAATCCTTCAGCAAAGTGTCCCTTCCCGTCTAAGGCGTCGCCGTGGCAGAAGAAGCAGTTTTTGAAATAGATCTCAGCCCCTTTTTGAACATGTTCCTCAAGATCCCCTTCATGGGGCTTCGCCCCGCCTTCGCCCGACTCTCGAAGAGGATTCACAAGACCCACGTACTCATCCGGTGGGGCAGGGTGAACGGTTCGAAGTTCTGCCGGGGGTGAAATCTTGGGTGAGAATGCATTAAAGGAATAGACTCCAATGGCAAGAGGAAATCCAATCAGTACGAGGGTTTGCCAGGTTTTTTTCTTCTCATCGAGAAAGAGGCCTCGGATGGGTTGGAGGAACTCCCGCATCCTCTCCTCTTCCACCGTTACATAGATGAAGATGGCGAAGAGGATCATCCCCACATACATTGCCAGGATACTGGAGGGAAGAGGCGGCTGGACGACGTACTTCATCAAAAGATATGACACTCCCAACAGTACCAAAGAACTCCAAAAGATTGAAATATTAAACTTCCTCATTGTTTATTTGTCCCTTCAGATTGTCGTACAAGTTTACGAAATCGAGGATCCTCTTTTAAATTTGAAAATTTTCGTCCTTGATGGCCATCTCACAAAATTCTTCATCAAAGTGAATGGTTTCTTCCAAATCGGAAAGTGCGGCAGAATGATTACCTGCTAAAGCATGGGCACAAGCCCTATTGTAATAACCAATATGGAAATCAGGATTCACATTAAACGCCTCATTACTTGAATCGATCGCTTCGACGTATTGTCTCCGGTCTATGAGATAGGCACACCTTAAATCCCATGCTTGCGCGTCCTGAGGATGTTTTTTCAGATGTTTTTCTATCGATTCAAATGCTTTCTCCGTATTGCCTAGACCTCCAATCGCTTGAGCACGCCTTCTACTGGCATCACAGTCCTCTGGATTCTGTTTTAGAATTTCTTCCGCATTTGTAAAGATTTTTGGCCAATCGACTTTATCGCTCATTACCTTCTTTACTATTCATCAATTATTATAAGTTTTTTTCAATTAGAATATTCAGTTTTTCTATTGAAGACTACTAAGATATGCAGTCAACTCTCTCGCATTCCGCTCGCTCATCCCGAAGTTGGGCATAATCGTTTCAGGAATATGTTCCTGTGGATTCATAAGCCAGGAGTAGATCCATATGGGTTGGAGTCTTGATCCCACTTGGTCAAGGCTGGGTCCTACAATACCGCCTTTCTCACCAATAGCATGGCAGGCAAAACAGCCGTATTTCTGATTGAAGAGTCTTTCACCGGATTGGATTTCTGACTCAGTGATATTTGGATCAAACTCGGGCAGTGGTTCTTTGTTTTTCAAAGAGAGGACATAACCCCGTAGGAATTCTCCCTCTTTCTCCGAGAGATCCAGATTGAGCATGGAATCTGGGGAAGCCTCCCTCGGACGGATTTTATAGGGTTCCAAAAGGAATTTCAAGAGCCAATCTGGCTTCACCTTATCTCCCTCGAAGGTCAGGTCCGGACCGATGGTCTTCCCCTCTCCTGCAATCATGTGGCAAGCCAGGCAGATGTATCTGTTGACAAGCCTCTCCCCCAGCATTCCACCGTGCTTCAAATAGACCACGAGGGATTGGAACTCCCTCGCTTTCAGCCCTACACCAAAATCCTCAACAACAAAACCTGCTATCGGGGCGGGTTTATGCTGAAGAAGCACGTTTTCAATTTCTCTTATGTCTTTCCCAACACCATATTGGTCCAATATCGGTCCTTTCCCGCCCTCGATATGACAGCTCTTGCAACCCATCTCATTCAATAACGCCTCTCCAGCAAAAATTTCCTCCATGGGGACCTCTACTACTTTCTCCTCAACCTCACCAAGGGGAACGGGGGTAACGGTGACCTCACCGCCGAGGCTTTGGAGAAACCCGATGACGGCTTCAATTTCACCTTCTGATAAAAGGATAGGAGGTGCGGAGGCATCGGGCATGAGTCCCTCTTCGAACTCTTCCACCGTAAAGGCTGCAGGTTGAACGAGAGACTCCTTGAGATATTCGTAGGTAGAGAGGCCTTCTTTTCGTGTTTCTGCACGGTTCCCTATCCCGGCAAGATCGGGTGCCCTTTTTCCCTTTTGTCCAATATCATGACATAAAGTGCAAGTCCCTTTTCCATAATAAATCTGTTCTCCAACCGCGACGAAATCCTCCAGAGTCAAGACCTCTCCAGTAGGAATTACTTGAGCCTGATCCGTAGTCGTTTGCGGGATCCGAGAACCGATAAAGGCGAAGAGGAGGAGACCGATAATGCTGAAAAATGCAATCCTTAGAAAGATCATTTTTTAATTTAAAATCGGCATTTCAAAATTAGCAATACATAGTTTCATTGTGAATTGCTAAATGCTAATTTTGCAATTTAAATTGAATCTTTAATTTATTGCTTCTCTCCCATGTGTCCTAACCAAAAAATGAAGCAGATGAAGGCAAAGAAGATGAAAGTGATGATAGAAATCATCTGGGTGGCATAAGCGATGGTGGGCGTAAATGCCTCTGGACTGGTGTCTCGCAGCACCCGGTAGACATGCCAATCTGCCCTTGTGGCAGAGCGGATGTACCCCATCAAACCCATCAGGGTGACAATGGTTAATGCCAAAACGATCAATGTGTATTGGGACCGTGCGGGCATCTTCCCCCACTCAATCGTCCCCATAGAGGTTGCTCCCCTGAGAATTAAAGAAGAGAGAATTGTAACGAGAATCATTGCGGCGAGGACAGCAGAGACCTGATAGACCGAAAAGCCTATTCGAACAGCAGCCGGGACATAGTACCCATAGATGCCGTAAAAGATAACAACCCCTGCGGCCGATCCCAGAATGATGATCTGTGCGATCTTCCCTTTTTTCGCCCAAGTCACGGTTTCAATCTTATTGGCTCTTTGATAGAGCATAAAACTGAAGAAGGTCGTGAGGATAATGAGATTGACTGCCGTATTTTTGGCAGACATGACGCCAAAGACTCCTAAGAGGGGATGATGAGTCGCCCCGATCTTCCGAGCCTCTTCCAGGCTTGCTACGAGGCTGTGGGGGGTCATCCAAATGGCAAAGCAGATGACGAGAAGGAAGAGCATGTATTTTACATATTTTCGGAAACGTTCTCCCCCCTTGATTCTCGATAGAGCGATCCAGAGATAGTAGTTGGCACCGATGAAGAGGACACCGATCAGAATTGCCTGAATGATGAAGAGCCAGGAGAGTTCCCCTCCCATCATCCGAATCATCAGGGGTTCACTGTATTCATAGATCTCTTTACCCAGCCAGTAACCCGCGAAGGGGAGGGGGATCAGAGCGGCTGTTCCGATAAAGTTTCCAACATAGCCCATCCAGTCATAATGGGCACGCTCCTCATCAGTTTTGGAAGAGAGAAAGCGGTAGGCGGCATAAGCACCGACGATGAACCCGCCAAAACAGATATTGGCGATGAACCTGTGGATATTGATGGGGATCCAGGTAAAATTATTGATAGCCCCCCAAAGGCTGATGAGAGCACCTTGTTCATCTATACCTCCGGGGCTCATCATAAAGGTGACCCAGGTATTGGCAATGATCATGAGAAGGGTACCAAAGACATTGAGCATGATCCCGAAAGTGATGTGGAGCCATTTTTTGTTCATCAATTTATCCCAGGAATACCAGTAGAGATAAAGGCTGAACCCCTCGCCGAAGAAGAGGAGGGAATAGATAACGAAAGTCGGGAAGAAGATAGAGGACATGTAGTTGAAGAAGTTGGGATAGAGACCAATGAGGAGGAAGAGCATAATCGCACCGAAAGTGGCAGTAGTCGAGAAGGCGATGAGAAGGAGTTTGGTGAACTCCTTTGCCAGGCGATCGAATTTGGGATCCTTCGTTCGAACTCCGATATATTCTACGATGACAGCAAAGATGGGGACTCCTAAGATGAAGGCGGCAAACATCAGGTGAAGCTGGCTAATGATCCATATCGCATTTCGACTTCCAATGAGGGGAAAGTGGCGATAGGCAGGTTCCTGGGCAAAGGCAGAGAGAGCAAAGAGCATGAAAAGTGAAAAGAGAGCGAGAAGCAGGAAGCGGGAAGCAGGAAGTCTGCTTGCAATTCGTGATTCGATATTCGATATTCGATATTCGATATTTTCCATTGTATTAGAAAAGTTCCTCTTCCTCTTCTTCTTCAGGCGGGGGTGCTTCTTCGAGTTTCACTTTTGGGTGAAGAGTGCGTATGTATTGGACGAGGGAATGAATCTGATCCTCTTTTAGGGTATGTCCCCAGGGAGGCATGAAGACAGATTTCGCAACAGATGCACCCCCTTTGGAGATGACATCAAAGAGCTGCTCATCTGTTCGGGTAGACATATACTCCCCGTCGGTTAAGTTTTTCGGCTTTGGATCGATCCGTACCGAATTATAGCCATCTCCTTTTCCCCCTTCACCGTGGCAAGGGGTGCAGTATTTCAGGAATGTTGCATGGGCAGGATCTTCTTTCGGAGAACCACCACAACCGAGGAATACAATGATAAATGATCCGCCTAAGGCGGAACAAATGAAAAAAAATATGCACCGCAGAGACGCAGAAGCCGCAGAGAATGATTTATTATTTATCATTAATTTGACGGATAATATTTTGGTAGAGCAAGGGTTCTCATA
>JADFOU010000064.1 GCA_022562655.1 candidate division TA06 bacterium | reverse complement strand
AAGGAGGCAGTGCTGTAGACATCATCCGCCGCTAAGAGGACCCGATTCCGCCACGGTCCATAGGCCTTCTTTTTCTCATAGTCAATGATCTTCTCCACCACCGTCCGGGTCTCCTGAGGGGAGGTGACCGTAATTCTTCCCAGATGGATCTGGGGTTTCGCAGACGCGGCTGTATCAAACACGACAAACCACTGGTCAAACCCGGGATTGAGGTCTTGGGGGAAGGGACTATTGGTCACTACACGGCCCCCCTTTTGATGAGGGGGGATGAAGTTCTTGTGAGGGAAAAGCCTCATATTGTTTTTGTAATCATAACTCCCTGCCCCGACGAAGAGGCAATAGACGGGTTTAGGACTCCAAGAAGTAAGGGTATCATGGGTGAACTTGAGGAAATCTCGAATGGCTGTGGGATCCACCACTCCCCAGGAGAAGTTGTCATAGACATCCGAAACCTTGACCCGTTCCACAATGGGGTTGGAGATATCAGCGGCTAAATGCTCCTCCCGCCACTGGATGAGAGGGAGTACCGCATCGTAAAAGTCATCATGACAGAGAGCGATATAATGGGCTCCTCCTGTCTTGAGATCGGTGGGGGAGTCCCTCACCATCCGGATGGGCTTCTGAAAAGTGGAGGCGACAATATAGCGTTTTCGAGTCGAGAGGTCATCCTGAAACCGGACGGTATCAGACTGGAAAGAGGCATTCTCAACTCGGAGGGGGCGGAAGGGGTCTGAGACATCTAAGATCATCGGAAGTTGGGAGAACCCAGAGAGGGCAAACTCCGTTCTTCCCAGAACTCCCACAGGGGAAGTAAAGTCCAGTACCTCCCTTTTGGCGACAAACCGCCTCTCCACCACTGCCTCAGCAAAATCAAAATAGACCTCTGAACCCACAGTATCTGTCCGATACTCCTCAATCTGTATGGTATTGCCCCCCTCTCGGAATTGAGAGACCAGGGGAGAGAGGACCACCGGGATATTCTGTATCGTCTCATTATTGGGACTAACCCAGCTGGTATCTGCCACCTGGTTCCCATTGAGACGGACCCTGACATTGTGCAGGGTTGTAGATCTGCCGTAGAGGTTGAGACGGATCTCCCCCACAGAAGAGGCGAGGTCGGAGAGGGCGAAGGGAAATGAGTAGGAGACAATGGATTGACTTGCGGAACGATTGAGGATCTGCCAGATCCAAGCCAGGCCTGACTTCTGGGGGTTCGCCACCTCCTCTTCTAAATGGAGAACCTCCTCATATCGATCCGGGCGGATGGGATTGGGCTCGGACAGGCTCCCATCCAGGGAAACCATCCTCTTTCCCATCCCCCCATCCCAGGTAAGCCAATAGACGTTGACGTCGGTATAGGGGTTTCGGTGAAAACGGAGCGTATCGCCTTCCATCCGCCAGCCTGTAAGGGGCATTCCATAGAAGAAGATCTCGTCTCCGGGGTTGAAGGTGGAGTCTTCCTCCCCCCGGATATAGAGAGAGACCTCCACGGAGTCAGGTCTCGGGGTGGCAAGGGCTTGGGGGAGGGTGTCACTCCCCCCATTGAACATTTGAAAGGTTCTGGGATCAATGAAATTCACAGGAGCACCCGTTCTTATCAGTTCTTTATAGGTGAGGCGATAGATCCCCGCCTCATTTGTAGAGATCTTCAACCACGGTCTTGAGGAGAGAATTGAGGGACTTGATCTCCCCGCTCTTCGCCTCCACCCCTTCGCCTCTTCATAATTGATGAGGACCTTCTCGTAGACCCTTTCAAAAGGGTCTGTAAGGGCAGGTTTCAAACCTGCCCCTACTCCATCTCCACTCAAAAATTCCACCCGGATCTGGATCTCCTCCAAAATCTGTAAGGTCTTTCTTGTGGCGTTGAACTGGACGGGATAGACCCGGAGAGAAAGGACCCTCTGGTTCCGAATGTAGGAGATACCTTCCCGCTCTACCCACTTCCCCGGATAGAGGCCATCTCGCCCATAGACCTCTTTATCCCCCTCGTAAGCCCCATCGGGCATTGGGAAGGGGGTGATGGGATATTGATGGGAATGAGGGGAGGAACGGAGATTCTCAATCTCCACCCGTACCTCTCCCTCCAGGGGAAGACCCAAATGGACGAGAAGAAAGGGAAGCATGGGCTGACCCGCCTTGGGAGAAGGGTAGGTCGTCCCGGGGAAGGAGAGGTCAGAAAAGGTCCCCTCTTCCATCCTCTTGATCTGAAAAGAAGGCTCAGGGGGGGTATAGCGGAAAGTCACCCCTCTCTCATCCGAGTGGAGGAGAGAGAGATTTGTAGGGGCTGACCTTCCCGCCCTCTGGCCCGATTCGGGCAGAGGGTGGGGCAAAGGGAGAATCGGGCTTGAGTGTGTCTGCCCATCCCTCCCGACAGGGCGAACATCCACCTTAGGCGGAACCGCCCCTACAATAGTGTGTGTGAAAAAGACAAAAAAGATTGCCCATCCACAGAGACGAAACCATCGGAACATAGAAACCTCTCTTCCAGTCAAACGGTTAAATCGATAAATAGTTAAATGGGAGACCCATTAACCTGTTACTATTTAACCAATCACTATTTAACTGTTTAACCAAAACGTTGATTAGTCCGATAGTCTCTCTGCCTCCTCGATGAGCATTACGGGGATTTCGTCCCGGATGGGGTAACCCAGTTTACAGGTGTGGCAAACAAACCGTTCTTTTTCCTTTTGATACTCCAGATCCCCTTTACACTTAGGGCAGCAGAGGATCTCTAAAAGTTTCTCATCAATCATTTTCAGTTGTTCGTTCTTCGTTTTTAGATGTTAGAAGGTCTAAAAAATAGTAACTTTAAACCGATCAATAATATGAGACACTTTTACAAGCCCTTTTGTTCCCAAATATTTCTGTTGTAAGCGGATAGTTCTGAATTGTTAAAACGTCTTAAAAACCTGACAATTTTCAGGTATTTGTTGAGTGTATTGAAATTTAAGACAGACCCTCATTTGCCGAATAACGAACGACCAAATCCTAAAAACTAATTTACCTTTGGCAGGGTAATGCCCAACTGGGCCTGATACTTTCCCTTCTTATCCCGATACGAGACCCGACACTCCTCGTCTGCCTCTAAGAAGATGACCTGGGCGATCCCCTCATTGGCATAGATTTTTGCCGGCAAGGGGGTCGTATTGGAGATCTCCAGGGTGGCATAGCCCTCCCATTCTGGTTCAAAAGGGGTAACATTCACGATAATTCCGCATCGGGCATAGGTAGACTTCCCCAGGCAGATCGTGAGGATATTTCGAGGAATCTTGAAATACTCCACCGTTCGGGCAAGGCAGAAGGAGTTGGGCGGAATGATACAGACCTCCTCTTTAATATCTACAAAAGATTGGGAGTTGAAATTTTTGGGGTCTATAATGGCGGTATTCACATTGGTAAAGATCTTAAACTCATCGGCGATTCGGATGTCGTATCCATAGGAAGAAAGCCCGTAGGAGATGGCCCCATTGCGGACCTGCCCCTCCGCGAAGGGCTTGATCATCTCGTGATTCATTGCCATCCTCTTGATCCACTCATCCGATTTGATTGCCATTGTCGTGTTTAATATACAGTTTTTGAAGGGGTTTGGCAAGGGGGTTTTTGAAAAAAAAAAAAGGACACCTTTTGGAAGACGCTCCCTATTTTTCTTCCATCCAAGGTAGCCGCAAACCTTCAGGTTGCAAAAAAAGTTGAGGACGCCCGAATCGGACGGCTACCATTGAACCAAATCACGAACATCTGGAAAACCCGCAGTGGTGGCAGGTGAAGCAGTCCTCCTGAAGGAACATAATGCTTCCACAGTCCGGACAGATGTTTCCCCGATTTTGCCAGAGGAGTTTCCGTTCCTCCTCCCCCCCATTCAGTTTCGACCCCTCCTCCGTGAGAACGGTCTCATGGAAAAGGTCGGGAACCTTCCGCCTCTCTAAATACCGCTCTAAGGCTTTTGCAATGGCATCGGGAACGGAGAGGATGAGGTCCCCATCATCCCAGACCGGAGTGGGACCCGAGATGCCTTTCAACTGTTTGATGAGGGAGCGGATATCAATACCAGACCGCAAAGCAAGGGAGACGAGACGACTGATGGCTTCTGTCTGGGCGGCAGCTGTGCCTCCAGCCTTCCCGATCGTGGTGAAGATCTCGCACAAACCCCGCTCATCCTCGTTGATGGTGATATACATCGTCCCATCCCCTGTCTTGACCTTCTCTGTAAACCCTTGGGTGCACTGGGGTCTTGTCCGAGGTACTCGGGAACCCTCTTTAGACTCTAGAGACTCCCCAGGCTCTTCGGACTCTTTCGGACCTCCCTTTGTCAGGACCTGGAACTGCCGGCTCCCATCCCGATAGACGGTGATCCCTTTGCACCCCAGTTCATAAGCCAGCATGAAGGCTTTCTTCACATCCTCCACAGTGGCAGAGTTGGGAAGGTTGATGGTTTTGGAGACTGCACTGTCGGAGTACTTCTGGAAGGCCGCCTGCATTCGGACATGCCATTCCACAGAAATATCCCCCGAGGTGACAAAGAGGCGCCGGACATCCTTTGGGATCTCCTGAAACTCCTGAATGGAACCCGTCTGAGCGATCTTCCTCAACAGGTCTTCGGAATAGAACTCCCTTCGCTTCGATTCTTCCTCGAAATACTCATTCACATAGAGGAGATGGGCCCCATCCATCACGTGCTTTTCATAGCAGAGAGCAAAGAAAGGTTCAATCCCGCTACTGCAGTTATTGGCGATCATGGCGATGGTTCCTGTGGGGGCGATCGTGGTGACACAGGCATTCCGCATCCGTTTCAATCCCCGCTTTTCCCACTGGGAGCCCTGGAAGTTGGGATAAGACCCCCTCTCCTCCGCCAGTTTCTGAGATGCCTCTACGGCTCCCTCCCAGACAAACTTCATAATCTCCTCTCCCAGTTGAACTGCCTTGTCTGAGTTATACGGAATCTGGAGGAGGGCGAGCAGATCGGTAAATCCCATCACACCGAGGCCGATCTTCCGGTTCTTCTTGGTGATCTCCTCAATCTGATAGATCGGGTATCGGTTCATATCTATGATATTGTCCAGAAAATGGGTTGCCAATTCTATGGTTTCGGAGAGGTGATCGTAGTCAACCCCCCCATTTTTGACGAAGCGGTTGAGATTGATACTCCCTAAATTGCAGGATTCATAGGGGAGGAGGGGCTGTTCCCCACAGGGGTTGGTGGCTTCAATCTCCCCCACATTGGAGGCGGGGTGCAACTGGTTCACTCGGTCAATGAAGACGACCCCGGGATCACCATTGAGCCAAGCGTTCTCTGCCATGAGGTTCCAGACCTCCCGGGCATCCAAGTGGTTCTCCACCTTCTTGGTCCGGGGGTTGATGAGGTCATATTTCCCTCCGTTCTGAAGGGCTTCCATAAATTTATCCGTCACCGTTACGGAGATATTGAAATTGGTAATCTTCTCCCCGGAAGCCTTACAGGTGATGAAGTCCAGAACATCCGGGTGGTCCACCCTGAGATTCCCCATATTGGCTCCCCTCCGGGTTCCCCCCTGCTTGATCGCCTCAGTCGCCTGGTCGAAGACGGTCATAAAGGAAACCGGACCACTGGAGACCCCATGTGTTGATCCCACTCGATCATTCTTCGGACGGAGTCTTGAGAAGGAGAAACCTGTTCCTCCGCCGGATTTGTGGATGAGGGCGGCGTATTTAAGGGTCTCAAAGATGGACTCCATAGAATCCTCTAAGAAAAGCACAAAGCAGGCCGAAAGCTGTTGAAGATCTCGGCCTGCATTCATCAAAGTAGGGGAGTTAGGCAAGAATTCAAATTTTCGCATCATCTCATAGAACCTCTCCGTCGATTGATAGACCTCACTCTCCTTCCCGTAGATGGCGTCTGCTTGGGCGATATTCTCGGCAACCCGCCAGAACATCTCATCCGGAGTCTCAACGGGGTTCCCCTCCTCATCCTTCTTCAAATAGCGCTTCCGCAAGACTTCCAGGGCATTGTCTATAATCTTCACCCCGAAATCAGTTAATACCGCCATCCCTTTCTCCTTTCTTAAATCGTTTAAAGATAAATACTTATGAATGAATAGGATACTCTATTTCCTTCCAACCACTTTATGGATGCCTCTATACATGGGTAAAGTGGTTGTCTAAAAGCATCTCTCGACAACCACCCCTCTCATTGATTTAGATTTGTACAAATACAAAACATAGTCTAAAGACCGATAGTAAAGTTTTCCCGAAGATTTGTCAAGAAAAAAATCGGAAAATTTTTCTCCTACTATATTTTACTCCATCCCTCAGAGATTGTCAAGGTATCGGATCACAGGTTATCCTAAAATTTGCGTAATTTATGGATCGAAATTAGTCGGCACCCAGAATAATGCTTGACTTTAAAACCAATCCAGGAACCAAACCCTGCAATGAATCCTCAGAGAAAACTCTATGCAAAATGTCTTAAAACGGGGCTTGACAAAGTAGAAAAATGTCATATAATGGGGACTCCCTTAAGACGCTCGCCTTTTTCAGGCGGCTACTCAGAATCTCAAAAGACAAGGAGGTGATTCGGAATGTCCAAAAGAGGAACTCTTATTATCATCTGTGCCGCTCTCGCTCTCGTCTGGATGTCCGCTTCAAGCGGACTGGCAGGTGATTACCCCAGGGGAGAAACCAAGGCGACGAAAGCCTCCCCCATTGATGACTGCGTCGCTCACAAGGCGGTTAAAGACTGTATGCAGGCATTTGAGAAGGCAGGTGCCACCACTTCCATGGTAATGCTTGAGTGGGGTACAGAGTCTATTACCTATTCTGATGATCCAAAGACAGTCAGAAAGATCCACGAGGCTGTGGACACTCGAGACGCAATCTTTAACGGCACCTTAGCACCGAAGGACCTTTGCCAAGAGTGTCAGGTTTTCATGGGGTACATGAAAGAAGGCAAGCTCCGCTGGGAGAGCGTAAAGTTTGACAACGGCGCTCTCATTATTACAACGAGCACAGACCCGGAGATTGTAAAGCATATGCAAGAGAAATATCAAGAGAAGCATCAAGAGAAGAAAGGCTGAAGAAAGGTAGTTTGAAGAAAAAAGGGGATTCCTGACTCAGGCATCCCCTTTTTCATTTACGAAAATCTGCATTACGACGCAAGGGAATTCGGGACGGTGCCCTCCGGCTTCGCGAAGGATTTTCAACCCCCTCCTTCACCCTCGCGGGCTACGAAGGACAAGCTCCGGCTTCGAGAAGGATTTTCAACCCCCTCCTTCACCCTCGCGGGCTACGAAGGACAAGCTCCGAATACTCGAAGGACTTTCAGCTTGACTTTTGACATTTCAGATATTGAACTTGGGTCAACAGACATTCCCCATAGTCGCCTATAATTTCATGGATGTGCAGACATAGGTTCCACTCTTCCAATTACAAAACTGGCTTTATCCTTCTCTATCGCCTGGATCACACCCGAACTGATTTCCTCATTTGTCAACCATCGAGAGACACCGTTTTCAATGACGAACCCAAGGGTGATCTTTCGATAGAGAATTTTCTCCATCTCTTGAAATCTCTTTTCCCGCTCCACATGCCAGGGATCTTCGGTGAGGAACCCCCAGATATCAAAAAATCGAAAAGAGGAGGATCCTCTCCCAACGATATCCGCTACGATGGAAGGAGCTTCAGGTGCTGTAGAATGAATCCAGGATACGACAAGAGAAATAGGTCCGAACAAGTCAACGGCTTTCTTTAATTTTGCCCTTAACTGCTCTCCCTCCCGATAGTCAACCTGAATAGAATGTATCATACCTTCCAGGGAATCTGCCTCTTCTACAAGGGTTTTAAGTCGATTTTGACTTCTCGCGATGACCGAAACAGTATTACTCTGAGAGGCTAAATGGAGGGAGGCACCCCTTAACATTCCGGTGCCTCCCACGACAAGGACATGAGACATCAACAAAATTTAATCTCTATTTTATCCAGAGTGAGATGACGTTTCTTAGGGTTAATCAACACCTTCTCCACCAATCAGAATTAGGGAATTGCAGAAGTCCCCAGACAATAGTAAACAAAGGAATAAAGGAAAGGGAAACTCAATACGGATCACTCAAGACCTGACCCCACGATCCATGTAACGAATGAGCTCACTGGCCACGCTTTAGCGTGGACCGGTGCAGCGAGTTGTTATATGGCCTAATGTTCATTGGGATTTACCAATTGGAACCAATGACCATCAGGGTCCGTAAAAGTAAGGCACCTTTCAGAACCATCAATACCCCTAAATTCCAATCCTCGTTTTTTGAGTTCATCCACAGATTGGTCCAAATTATCCGTATAGAAAACTATCGCCGTTGAGGCATCTTGATAAGTAGGCGGTGATTCTGAGGTTTTTCCAGGCCGCAAGAGAATTTCGGCTGATCCATATTTTAGCCAAACAAACTTATCGTCTTGAACATCGGTAACCTCAAATCCAAGTACCTCACCGTAGAAATCTTTGGATTTCAAAGGATCTTTAACAAAAATTTCAATGTGGCCTAATTTCATACGAATCTCCTTTTTGTTCTTCTATATAACTATGTTTTACATATTTTCCATGCAACAACTTTTATCCACCGTTTCAACCATTTAATACTCCATCCAATTTGGGTTCTGGAATACCGCAAGACATGTCTTTCAGCATGTTGCGATACTCCTTCCATTTCGTCCGGTGTATTATATGGTTTCTGGAAAAAATTGGGTCAGTCCTGATTTCCTCCAATTTTGTCAAATGTGTGGATCAGACCTCACGTGCCACGAAAATCGCCCATGGTATGTCTCTGCCGCTCCCCTACCCCTCATGCTCCATCCACCATTCGATGAATTCTTCGCATTCCCCCTTGTTATTCAGACGCACAACCCAAAGATTGCTGTATTCCCTAGGTGGATCGTGATATTTGGTCCAGCCTCGGATGAAGCCCTCGTTGCCAGATACACCTAAGATCTCATGCCGGAACTCAAATTCGCCAGGTAGATCTTTGCGGCCCAACCAGCCGGAGATAATTTGTTGGCGCCCTTCCCATGGAACTCGATAGGGCGCAGTGTAGTACCGACCTTTCAAAGTAAAAAGTCGGCCGATATCCTCTGGATTGTTGGTATTCCAGGCTAGGATGTATCCTTCAACCCATAATTGGAGATCCTTGATCTCCATCTAACACCTCCCAAGAGTAAACAGCCACATAAATCATGAATTTTAGTGGTTTACTGCCAGTCTTGAATTTTTGAAATCCAAATAATGGATAACAGTCCCGTTTTCAAAAAGTAAAGTGTATAGTGTAGGTTTGACCCCAAATGTTCTTGCTAATTGTAATCACGAAAAT
>JADFOU010000063.1 GCA_022562655.1 candidate division TA06 bacterium | reverse complement strand
AGATTAGAACAGAGAAAAAAATCCTGTGGAAATCTGTGTAATATTGTGGTAAAGTCCTTCAAATGGTTCAGATCCTCATAGGAAGTTTCGTCTTGGGCCTACTCCACGCCGCCATCCCCAATCATTGGATTCCTCTTGTTGTCATCAGCAAGACAGAGGGATGGTCCAGAAGGGAGAGATTCAGTGCTACAGCCCTTGCTGGATTCGCTCATACCCTCAGCACAACACTTGTGGGGATCTTTATCGGTCTTATCGGCTATAATCTCGCATCGCATTACGAGTTTCTAACCCGCTGGATCGCTCCTACGGTCTTACTGAGTTTAGGACTTCTGTATTTCCTCATGGATGCAATGTCTTCCCATCACTCCCATCGTGAGCTCATAAACCCAATTCGGGGGAGTCGATCCAGAATAGCAATCCTAGCGACTTTGGCAGGAGCGATGTTCTTCTCCCCATGTATCGAAATTGAAGCTTATTATTTCATTGCGGGATCGTTCGGCTGGATCGGAATCGCATCCGTTTCTGTGGTCTATTTAATTGTAACCGTACTGGCTATGCTCTTGTTGGTGGATTTAGGGTACAAGGGGGTTCAAAAAATAAAATGGCATTTCCTTGAACATCATGAGAAAAGAATTACCGGAACTATTTTAATCGTCCTGGGAATCCTTGCTTATTTCATCAAAATCGGATAAACTACCTTCTCGATATTCTCCAGGAGGAAAATCCTCAAAAATATCTTGACTTTAGGGAACTTTCATAGTATAAAACTATCAAACTTAACAAAAGGAGGATAACGATGGTAATTCGAGGTCTTTACAGAGCTTTTTGGGGGCTCTCCGTGTTGACAGTGACTCTTGTCTTTCCAGCCGCATTCTGCCAGGCTCATGTTCATATCCATTCTCCTAATGGAGGTGAAACCCTTTACGCAGACTCCTCCTTCACTATTGTGTGGCATATACACATTAATCACACAATCCTCAACTGGGATCTCCGGCTTTCTACAGATAATGGGGGGACCTGGAACGACCTCGTGATCGATTACGATAATACCGCACTCTCCTACGACTGGACGGTTCCAAATATAAACTCTACAGAATGTCTGATCTGGATCATTATGGACAATGTAGGAACGGACTATGAGGACATAAGTGATGGCGTATTCACCATTGTCGGCAGTGTCGGGTCTGAAGAATCGAAACCGGATAGTCGAACACCGACTTTCCAACTGATGAAGAATTATCCCAACCCCTTCAGCAATCAGACAGTGATCCGTTATCAATTACCCGCTGCGAACCGCACCACTCTGGAAGTTTTTGATCTGTCTGGGAGGCTGGTAGAGACTCTGGTGAATGAGCCCCAAGAGTCAGGAGTTTATCAAGTCGAATGGGAGGCGAAAGAAGCGCCGAGTGGGATCTATTTCTATCGTATCCAATCCGGTGACTTCATCGCCACGAAGAAATTGATCCTGCTTCGGTGAGTAGGGTCTAAAAACTAAGAGGAAAATATGAGAAAAGCGCTTTTTGTTCTCTGTCTTGTCCTTCTTGGAGCCCAAGGAATCTGGGCCCAGGTGACGGAGGAATGGGTCGCTCGGTATAATGATCCGGGAAATCTCGATGAGGCTGCCACTGCCATTGCCGTGGATAATTTGGGAAATGTCTATGTCACAGGAGGAGCGCTGTTTGGCGACTTCGACACCTTCTCTAACTATGCTACCATCAAATACAACAGCAGTGGGGATACCCTCTGGGTAAGGAGGTATACAGGACCGGGAAATGCAGATGTAGCGAACGACCTTGCCGTGGACTCTCTTGGCAATGTCTATATCACTGGAAACAGTTGGGGAGGCTTAGGAACTGGCTGGGACTATGCCACTATCAAATACGATGGCACCACAGGGGAGACCCTCTGGGTGAGGCGGTATGATGGATCGGCAAACAGCGATGACTGGGCTTCTGCCCTCGCTGTGGACGGTTCCGGAAATGTTTATGTTACGGGATATAGTGTGGGCAGTGGAACTGGATATGATTACGCCACCATCAAATATTCGAGTATTGGGGATACCCTCTGGGTGAGACGGTACAACGGATCTGTAAATAGCACTGACATTGCATTTGCACTTGCAGTGGACAATTCTGGAAATGTCTATGTCACGGGAGCGAGCGAAAGTGATTATCTCACGATCAAATACTCAAGTAATGGAGATACTCTCTGGGTGAGGAAGTACAGTGGAGCGGGAAACTGGACGGATGAGGCTCATGCCATTGCCGTAGATAATGTTGGAAATGTCTATGTCACAGGAAGAAGTTATGACAGCGGAACTGGTTTTGACATCGTCACCATCAAATACTCAAGCTTGGGGGATTCCCTCTGGGTGAGGAGGTACAATGGACCGGGGAACTGGACGGATGCGGCGAATGCCATAACGGTGGACGACTCCGGTAATGTTTATGTCACGGGAGGAAGCCACAGAAGCGGAAATAATGGGGACTATGCTACCATCAAATACAATAGCAGTGGGGCAGAACTCTGGGTGAGGCGATACAATGGACCCGGTAATGACACGGATGAGGCGAATGCCCTTGCATTGGACGACTTGGGAAATGTCTATGTTACAGGAACGAGTCGGGGTATTGGAGCCTTCGATGACTACGTTACAATCAAATACTCAAGCGTAGGAGATTCCCTCTGGGTAATGAGGTACACCGGCCCGGGGAGCAACGTTGATTGGGCTACCGCCATTGCTTTAGACGATTTTGGGAATGTCTATGTCACGGGAGGGATTTTGGGTGGCATTGGAACCGGTTATGACTATGCCACCATTAAATATTCTCAGACAGTAGGAATAGAGGAGGAAAATGCACAATTTAAAATGAACAATGCAAAATTACTCCAGAACCTACCCAATCCCTTCCATCACTCCACAGTGATCCGTTATCAAATTCCTTCCACGAATCCCGAATCACGAATCACGAACCACATCAGTTTAAGGATCTATGACCTCACCGGAAGACTTGTGGAGACGCTGGTAGATGAGCGTCAGGAGCCTGGGGTCTATCAAGTCCAGTGGGAGGGAAAGGACCAACCTACGGGAATCTACTTCTACCGTCTCCAAACCGGCGACTTCACCACCACAAAGAAATTGACTCTCATCAAATAGTGTGGCCGATTGTTAAAATTAGAATCTGAGAAAACAGGAACAGCTGTCCCTGTTTTCTGTCTATAAAATTGCTTGGAAAATTTCTTGACACAAAAGAAAAAGGATGATAAAGTAAACTCCCGTGGAGAGGCGTTGTGACAAATGCGGTAGGATCCTGAAACCTGGAGACCTGGTTTATCGACTTGAGATCCAATGCCTCTCTGACTTTGACGGAATCATCACCGAACCAGAAGAAGACCTCGCGACTCTCCTGAAGACCGTTGAAGAGACCCCAAAAGAACTTTTAGAGGAGGAGATTCACAGGGAGTTCCATTTCCTTCTATGTCCCACCTGTAAAGACCACTTTTGCGCAAATCCCCTCAACTTACCCCTGGACTCTATGGAGATCCCGAAATCCATTCCGGATCCGGCCGAGCCCGACCCCCCACCTCAACTCCAGACCCATGGAGAGGATGAAAAATGAAACAACATTCTGATTTCGTCCACCTCCATGTCCATACGGATTATAGTCTCCTGGATGGTGCCAACAAGATCGACGAGTTGGTGAAAACTGCCCGAAAATTCCGTATGCCCGCCCTCGCCATCACTGACCATGGGAATATTTTCTGTGCCGTTGAATTCTATGAAAAGGCAAGAAAGGGGGGAATTAAACCCATTTTAGGCTCAGAGGTCTATGTTGCCATCGGGAGTCGAACGGAGAGGGGCAGTAGAGGCGTATTTCAATACGCCCCTAAAGGGACCAGGGGGCAGGTATTCCACCACCTCACCCTTCTTGTCCGAAATGAGGTTGGGTATCAAAATCTGATGCAACTCTCTACGACTGGATATCTGGAAGGTTTCTATTACAAACCCCGGATTGACAAGGAAATTCTCGAGAAACATTCGGAGGGACTGATCGGTCTCTCGGGCTGTCTCCAGGGAGAGATTTCCCACAATCTCCTCCATGGAGAGATGGAGAAGGCAAAGGAGACAGCAGGGTTCTATGAGGAACTCTTTGGAAAGGGGAACTTCTATTTAGAGCTGATGCGGTTGGGGCTTGAGGAGAATGAGCGTGTGAATCAAGGTCTGTTAAAAATCGCGAGGGACCTCAATCTTCCCATCGTTGCGACCAATGACTGCCACTACCTCCAACGCGAAGATGCGAGAGCCCACGATATCCTTCTCTGCATCCAAACGGGAAAGAATCTAGAGGATAAGAATCGTCTCCGGTTCAATACCTCGGAACTCTATTTCAAGTCGCCAGCGGAAATGAAATCCCTCTACGAGGACCTACCTGAATCTCTCCTCTCTACACTTACAATTGCCGAGAGCTGCAACCTGCAACTAAAACTGGTAGGGGCGAATAAGGATACGCCCCTAAGCCTTCCCCATTATCCTTTGCCTGAGGGGTACAAAAAACCCGAGGAGTTTTTTGAGGATATGGCCCGGAAGGGAATCGCCAAAAGGTATGAGAGAGTAACCCCTGCTTTGGAAAAGAGGCTGGAGTATGAGTTGAAAACGATTGAGAGAATGGGATATGCAGAATACTTTTTGATCATCAAGGATTTGGTGGATACTGCGCGAGATAGAGATATTCCAGTGGGACCAGGCCGAGGATCGGCTGTAGGGAGTCTCACCCTCTATGCCCTGGGAATCACAAATATAGATCCTCTGAAATATGGTCTCATCTTCGAGCGGTTCTTAAACCCTGAAAGGATTACCCCGCCAGATGTAGACATAGACTTCGGGGATGAACGACGGGATGAGATCATTCAGTATGCGATTGAGAAATACGGAAAGGAGGCCGTCTCCCAGATCATCACCTTCGGGACGATGATGGCGAGGGCAGTCATTCGGGATGTGGGGCGAGCTCTTAAAATTCCCTATGGGGAGGTGGATCAGATCGCAAAACTCATCCCCTTTGGACCCAATGTCACCCTGGAGAGGGCAATCTCCCAGATTCGAGAACTTCGTGAACTCATTGATTCAAACGAGAAGTATCGGGAACTCATTGATATCGCCCGACGGTTGGAAGGACTCGCGCGCCATGCCTCTACCCATGCGGCTGGAGTGGTCATCGCACCTGGGAAACTTGCAGATTACTGCCCTCTTTACAGGGGGACCAATGGTGAGATCTCCACTCAATATTCCATGAAATCTCTCGAAGCGATTGGACTCTTAAAGATGGACTTACTGGGTTTAAAAACCCTTACCGTGATTGACAATACAATCAAGATGGTTAATGAGCGCGAATCACGAATCTCAATTCCTTTGGATGATCCCAAGACCTTCCAACTAATCTCCAAAGGAGAGACTCTCGGAATCTTCCAATTAGAAAGTAGTGGAATGAGAGAGATCTTGAAGAAGTTAGAGCCTCGCACTATGGAAGATCTCATCGCCGTCCTCTCTCTTTATCGCCCGGGGCCCCTGAAGGGTTTGAACGTAGCGGAGTTTATTGAAAGACGACATGGCAGGAAACCTATTCAATATGACCACCCTGTAATGGAACCGATCTTGAAGGAGACCTATGGGGTGGTTCTCTATCAGGAACAGGTGATTGAAATCGCCTCAACCGTAGCGGGCTATAGCCTGGGACAGGCAGACATCCTGAGAAGGGCAATGGGAAAGAAGGAACCGGAGGTGATGGAAGAGGAGAGAAAGAATTTTGTAAAAGGGGCGAAGAAGAACGGCTTCTCCGAGAAACTGGCGAATCGCCTCTTTGACCAGATGGTTCCCTTTGCAGGATACGGGTTTAATAAGTCCCATTCCGCTGGGTATGCCATGATCTCATTTCAGACGGCTTATCTCAAAACCCACTACCCTCTGGAGTTTATGGCAACCTCCCTTACGAGTGAGATGGACTCCTCAGATCGGGTAGACCTCCTTCTGAAGGAGTGCCAAAGGATGAAAATCCCAGTAGGGAGACCGGATATCAACGAGTGTGATTATAGTTTCAAGGTTCAAAACGGATCTCTCTCCTTTGGTCTCGGGTCGGTGAAAAACACGGGAAGGGGAACCATTGAGGCGATTGTCCAGGAGCGAGAGAAAAGTGGCCCCTTTAAATCCCTCTTTGATTTCGCCCTGCGCGTCGATCAGCGCTCAGCCAATCGGAGAGCGGTGGAAAGCCTGATCGAAGCAGGGACTCTCGATTCAATCTCCCAGAGTCGTGCAGAGTCCTTTTCTTCTCTCACAAAGGTTTATGAGAAAGGTTCGAGAAGTGCAAAACAGGGAGAGGAAAACAAGAAACAGATGGCACTCTTTGGTGGGTTAGTCATTGAAGCAGACGTGGAAAGAGGGAAGGAGACTGCCACTGCTACTGATACTGGTGGGAGCAAGGGTGTGGAGGAATGGGACCTTGCCGAAAAGTTACTGAGGGAGAAAAAATCTCTGGGATTCTATCTTTCCGGTCATCCACTCGAACCCTACAGAAGTATCCTGAAGGATTCCCTCACAATGTCCACCCGGGATCTGGTAGGAGTGGGAGTGAGACAACCGGTCACCCTGGGTGGGGTGTTAACGCAAAAGAAACAGATCCGGGATCGAAAGGGCCGCGAGATGGCCTTTATCACATTAGAGGATTTCGGAGGGGAAGCAGAAGCAGTGGTCTTTGCCGACCTCTACGAACAAGCCAAAGGACTTCTCCGCAAAGAAGTCCCTCTCCTGATTAAGGGAAGGAAAGGTGAGGAGGAGAGGAAAATCATTGCCGAAGAGATCCTTCCTCTCGAGGAAGCAGCAGTTGGTAGCCTACGCTCCAAAGCTCCCGCCTTCACGAAGCACGTTACGGCGGGCGAAGGAAGGTCGGCGACGGAGCGCAGTGATCCCGCCCGTGGCGGGACTACTGCAACGGGTGGGGAAAAGGGAAGGCGGACTGTTGAAATTCACCTGCGTTCTGAACAAGAATCTCTCTTTTATCGAGTGAAGGAGATTCTCCTTGCCCATCCCGGGAATTCTCCGGTAGAGATCCATCTCCTTTTAGAACAAGAGAAAAAAGTCCTTCGACCAAAAATTCGGGTGAATCCTGTGGAATCTTTCATCCAAGACGTTGAAGAGGTGATCGGAAGGGGAAATATTCAACTCATTCATGAAAAATGAGGGGAACCATATGAACAGAGAAACACGAAGCACGAAGCAAATTCCCGCTTCCCCTTTCCTGCTTCCAGCTTTTTTATTGTTCATTGTTCATTGTTCATATTTCATTGCTTTACCCTCCCATGCCCAATTTTTTTATGCTCCGGTGACGAATCTTATTGATGCCCCCACTGCAGGTTTTCTCCCCCCCGGAAGTTTCGCCCTTACCCTCCGTATGGAACCCGATGGGGGAGTTCTGGGGGGGATGGCCGTTCAACCGATGGATGCCTTCCTGACGGAGGTCTCCTATGGAGGAGAAAACATCATTGGAAGTGGGGAGGTGGATTGGAATCCTCGAGTAGAGTTTGAAGGAAGGTGGAAGTTTCTGCAAGAAAGATTTGCCTTACCTTCTATTGCATTGGGGTTTGCTTCCCAGGGATATGATGGACATACAGGAGGTCGGTATCGAATCAAGTCAAAGGGGTTTTATGCCGTTGCCAGTAAAGGGTTCAATTTATTTGGGCATCTCGGACTCCATGGAGGAATCAATAGAACTTTCGAAGGAAAGGAAGGGGAGAAAAAAGATAATGGAAAGGATAAAGATATCACGTTCTTTTTCGGTTTCGATAAGGGCCTGGGAGAATCCTTTTCTATCGTTGGGGAATATGACCTGGCACAGAATGATGATGAAGAAAATGGAGTTGAAGTTACAGATGACAATGGGTATCTCAACCTCGGCTTTCGCTGGAACTATTTGGGTAGCCTCTTCCTCGAATTCGACTTCCGAAATCTCCGGAAACATCGGGACCAGGAAAAGAATCGGATTGTAAAATTGGAGTATATAGAGTTCTTCTGACATTGGAAAGTAGTTTTTAGATATTAGAAATTAGTTATGGAAACTGGAAAATAGAAATTTTTCTCTCAAATATCCAATCTCTGTTTTCTATTACGAATTTCCAATTTCTACCAACCATTTTCTATTTTCAACGTATGAAATCTTTCCACATAGCAATCGTCGGTGCCACAGGTCTTGTTGGGGAAAAGATCCGGGAGGTTCTTGAAGAAAGGAACTTTCCGATCAATTCCTTAAGGCTCTTCTCCTCAGAACGATCTAAAGATGTAACCCTCCTTTTTCGAGGAGAGAAAATCCCAGTAGAGACCCTCCCCCCACTCGATCGAAATTCGAAATTTGACATTCGACATTCAAAATTCTTTGTGGGCGTTGATATCATTTTTTTCTCTGCAGGAAAAGAAGTGAGCAATGCCTGGGTACCCATAATTGCAAAAAATGGCTCTCTTGTGATTGACAATTCCCCTGCCTTCCGGTTGGATCCCGAGGTTCCCCTTGTTGTCCCTGAGGTCAACCCCGAAGCCCTATCCAATTACCAAAAAGGAATTATCGCCAACCCCAACTGCTCTACCATTCAGATGGTGGTTGCCCTCCATCCCCTTCACAAAGTCGCCCGGATGAAACGTATTGTCGTCTCCACCTATCAGTCGGTCTCCGGTTATGGACGAGAAGCGGTGGAAGTTCTCCAGAAAGAGACCCACACCATTCTCCACAGGTCCAAATTTTCAAGCGACTCATATCCTTTTCCACATTCCATCGCCTTTAACATCATTCCTCAAATTGATGATTTCAATGAAAAGGGGGAGTCTCTGGAAGAGTGGAAGATGGTGGAGGAGACCCGAAAGATTCTGGCGGAGCCCGATTTGAGGATCACGGCTACTTGTGTCCGTGTTCCTGTCTTCACGGGTCATTCAGAGGCCGTCAATGTGGAGTTTGAGAAGAAGATTACAGCCGAAGAGGCAAGGGAGATCCTTACCCATTCTCCGGGGGTTCGTGTGATTGACGACCCGGAGAATTCAAAGTATCCCCTCCCCATGGATGCGGCCGGTAAAGATGACGTCTTTGTTGGGAGGATTCGGGAGGACCTCTCCGTCGAATCCGGCTTGAACCTCTGGATTGTCTCAGATAATTTAAGGAAAGGCGCCGCCACCAACGCGATCCAGATAGCAGAACATCTCTTTTCTGCGGATTAAGCGGTTTCAGCAGATTTTAAAAATCAAATCTACTTCTTTGTTAAATCCGCTGACTGAACTTCTTCTCTTGACTAACTCAAGAACTTTTTCACTGATGTGCTGAGGGGGCTCCCCATGGGGAGCCCCCTCTCGAGCTTTGGGAAAAAGCGGAAAGTTGGCAAAACCAGAGTTCCCACCTTTTCTCCGTTAACAACAC
>JADFOU010000062.1 GCA_022562655.1 candidate division TA06 bacterium | reverse complement strand
AACTGTGGAGTCGAATTCAGGCAGATAGCACAAAGCAGGAAGCAGGAAGCAGCTCGATTCGGCCCGCATTCCGTATTCCAAGGGTCTGGGTTTCTCGTTTGAGTTATGGATTCGCTTCTCTCTTTTTCGCCGCCCTCATCTCCTTCGCTGCCTTAAAAACCCGAAATGGGGAAACGGAATTGGGGAGTGTGGAAGGGGGAGTCTCGAATTCCGGCCCGGAACTTGTTTCAGGGCGAATTCCGAATTCCGAAATCTCAGGGGAGATCTTCGTTCTTGAGCCGTTCTCCTACCAAGGGGACTGGCTTTTGGGTGGCGGAGATCTGCGAATCGACCCAGAAGGGGAGGAGCTCTTCCTCCTGGATCAGAGGTCTTTTGGGGAGGATACCCTCCTCTACTCCCTCCCTGTCTATTCAGGAGATGTAAGGCTTACGAGTTACTAACATCAGAAGGTTGCTGGACCAAGGTTGACCTCGGTCAACACGAAATCGTCGGCATCAACAAAATAGAGGAAGGGAGAAACAACTCTGAAAAGAAAAATTGGTTTGCTGCTAACCTTGTTGTTCGCGATAACCTTCGAAGGTTTGGCAGCCGAAACTCAGATGAGAAGAGGCCCCCGGAGAACCATCCGAGGTCACGTGATTGACTCTGAACATCAGTTTCCGTTGGGATATGCGAATATCATTTTGTACGATAAATCCAGCAAAGCCCAAATCACAGGCACGATCACTGACAAAGATGGGTATTTCCAACTGACTGGGATCAGGCCAGGCATTTATACCCTAGAAGTGAAGTTTATGGGATATCATGCGAAGACCCTTGAAGAGATCAAGATCAAACCGGATCAGACAGATATTGATGTGGGCACAATCCCATTAGAGCAGGCTGTACTCCTCCTCGAAGGGATTCAGATCGAGGGGGAGAAACCCGCTATAGAATATCAAATCGACAAAAAAGTAATCAACGTGGGCAAACAGTACACGGCTGTATCGGGAACTGCCGTTGATGTCCTGGAAAATGTCCCATCGGTGACCGTTGATATCGAGGGAAATGTCAGACTGCGTGGCAGTGCCAGTTTTACGGTTCTGATTGACAGCCGCCCAACGGTGTTAGAGCCCAGTGAGGCATTACAGCAGATACCTGCCAGTACCATAGACAAAATCGAGATCATCACCAATCCTTCAGCCAAATACGACCCTGAGGGGATTTCCGGAATACTGAACATCATTACAAAAAAGGGGAAACTGCAGGGGTTTCAAGGCATTACAAACTTGAATACCGGTCTGGACGAAAAATACGGCAGCGATCTCTTGCTGAATTCTAAGGGAACAAAATTCGATGCATATTTCGGTGCTGATTACAACAAACGGGTTTACCCGGGGAAATCCAAGGTAGAGAGCCAGACATTTGCAGTGGATACCACTTCCTTCATTTATTCCATCGGTGATTCCCGCTGGGAAAGGACCTTTTACGGACTCAGAGGAGGGATTGATCTCCATCTCAGTGCCGATGACCTCTGGAGCCTCGGACTCAGATCCGGTGGAAGGGCTATGAAAGCTTCTTCAGAACTCGATTTCGATGAATGGACAGATCCCGGAGGGACGCATACGCTCTACAGTAATGAGAGCAGCTGGGAGCGTGAAGGCGGTTACTATTCGGCGAACATGGATTATCGCCATACTTTTGGGAAAAAAGATCATAAGATAACCGGACAGGTCACTGTCAATAGATGGAATGGAGAGGAAAAATCAACCAATCAACTCCTGGATAGGAATGGCACGAACACCAGTGGACAGCTGTCTACAGAGGAAGGTCCATCCACTCGATTGTATACTAAACTCGATTACTCGTTGCCTGTTTCAGAAAAAAGCAGACTTGAAACCGGCTATCAGAGTGGGCTACGCAGAACAGAAGATATTACAAAAATGTATGATTACAATCCAGCCCTGGGTGAATACGAGTTTAAACCGGAATACAGTCATACAGTCGAGTATCGTCGAGACATCCACGCACTTTACACAACTTATTCAGGCGAATTCGGACGCTTGGGTTACCAGGGGGGCTTGCGGGGAGAATATACGGATCGCTTCATAGAACTGATGGGGGAGGATGAACGCTTTACGATAAACCGCTTGGACTTTTTCCCCACAGCCCATGTTTCGTACCAAGACTCAAGGGGGGACCAACTGATGGCAAGCTATACCCGCAGGATTACGCGCCCTCGAGGATGGTACCTTGAGCCTTTTCTTACCTGGTCTGACGCCTTCAATGTTCGTCAAGGAAATCCAGATCTCAAACCCGAGTACATCGATTCATACGAAATGGGATATCAGAAGAAGCTGGGTCGTAACCTGCTTTCATTGGAGGGCTATTACAGGATGACCCATAATAAAATCGAACGTATCCGTTCGGTTTACGACGCCAACATCATGCTTCACTCCATGGAAAATGTGGGTACCGATTATAGTTTTGGCACCGAACTCATGCTGAACCTGAATGAGTTCAAATGGTGGAATCTGAACCTGATGGGCAACCTGTACAACTATTGGATTAAAGGCGTGTTATACGGAGATCCCTTCTCTCAGGAAAGTTTTAACTGGAGAACACGAGTTAACAATACCTTTAGAGTGAGAACGTCAACGCGCATCCAGATAAATGGCATTTATAATAGTCCTACAGTTTCGTCCCAGGGACGCCGGGAAGGCTTCTTCACGACCCATGCCGCAGTAAAGCAAGATTTAATAAACCGTAAACTGACGGCCACTTTACAGGTACGCGATGTCTTTGGAACGGCCAAATACGAATCTACCTCTGAAAGTACGAATTTTTATTCCCATAGAGAATCATCCCGTAAGTGGCCTGTTGTTATTCTAAACATCAGCTACAATTTCAACAACTACAGACCCGATCGCCAGCGAGAGGAAGGGCGAGAGGAATTAGAGGGTGGGGAAGGTTTTTGAGGGAGACGTTCTGTGAAATCGGACTATGGACTTCTGGCAAGAACTTTTGCCCAGGGTCTGTCGTCTATAATCTGAGAACAAAAGGAGGTCCAGGATGAGAAAGTACTGTTTGATTGCTTTTTGTCTCATACTCCCAGGGTTGACTTTCAGTTCCCAGGGCATCACCTCTTTAGATAAAGAGATGAATCGGCTCTTTGAGAAGGTGAAACCCTCAGTGGTGAGTGTCAAATTTAAGACCCGCCATTCCACCAAGCGAAATTTGGTGACGACTGGCGTTCTCGTCGACCGAGAGGGGCATCTCCTCACAACAAAGAATTTCTCCGGGAAACCGAAAGGGATCAGGGTGGAACTGGAGGACGGAGAGGAGAGAGAGGCGGAATGGATTGGATGGGATCAGGAGTCGAAATTGGCCGTTCTCAAAGTGAAAGGGAAGAACCTGATTCCTGCCACGATTGGGAACTCTGACCTTGTGAAGCCCGCCAGTTGGGCGATGATCGTTGGGAATTCCATGGGTCTTTCCCCCTCGATCTCCATAGGCCATATTAGTGGAAAGCGAAAGGGGGATCTCCTCCAGTTGAATGCCCATATGTCCCCCGGGAACAGCGGTGCAGGGGTATTCAACACCAAGGGTGAACTCATAGGGATCGTTGCCGCTTCTCTTTCCTCTTTACGAATCATCGATCTTCCCAGAATGATTGAGGAGAGATTCTCTCCAGGAGGTTCAGGAGTCGCCATTCCAATCAACCGAGCCATGGAGATTTCTAAGAGAATCATCGAAAAGGGTGGAGATCTTGAACCCGGTTGGCTCGGGGTCTATATCCAGGATCTTGACGACGATTTGAAGGAGAGTCTGGATGCGGATCATGGCGCCCTTGTATCCAATGTGGTAGAGGATAGCCCTGCCGAAGCAGCGGGGATGAAGGAAGGGGATGTCATCGTCGCCTTCAAGGGAGAGAAGATAGAGGATACAAGTGATCTTCAGCGGACAGTCCGGAAAACTCAACCCGATACAAAAGCCAAGATTACAGTTCTCCGAAAAGGGAAGAAGAAGACTCTCACCGCAAAAATTGGAGAGAGAACAGACTCCCTCAACGAGCTCGTTTTCAAGGACATGGATATTGAAATTCGTCCTCCAGATGTGAAACTATTCCGGAATTTTTCGAAACAGTTCGGGGAGGATGGAAAATTTCGAGAGGAAATGAAGAAGTTCAAAAAAGAGATGAAGGACTTCAGAAAGGAGATGAGGAATCTAAAGAAAGAATTAACGCGTCTAAAAAAGAAGAAAACTTAATCTCTCCTCTGGTAAGGGACTCCTGCTTCGGGGAGTTCAAAGAGGCCCCAGACCTGTCGAAGACACGACTCGTGGGGCCTTTTTGATTTCCCGTCAAGTTTTGCCTTGTTCCCATCGTTTCAATGGCATATTGATTTTGTTTGATACTGGGTGCTCGGAACATGCTTTTATCTTGACAAAATCCAGATGGATATGGTATTGTAAGAGTGAAAGAAAATCGTTGGAGGGGAAAATGGTTGTTAGATACAACAATTTTATCGGAGGCAAGTGGGTCAATTCGGTCTCCGGAAAGAACTTTGAGAATGTGAACCCTGCCACACGAGAGGTCTTACATCTCTTCCCTCGCTCAGAGGGTAAGGATGTGAAGGGGGCGGTCGATGCGGCGACTGAGGCCTTCAAGTCCTGGCGATTGGTCCCTGCCCCGAAAAGGGCGGAAATTCTTTTTCAAGCCGCTGCCCTCCTGACTGAGCGGAAAGAGGAATTTGCCAAAGAGATGACTCTGGAGATGGGGAAGATCCTGAAGGAGACGATGGGAGATATCCAGGAGGCGATTGACTTCACCTTTTATGCTGCTGGAGAAGGGCGGAGAATGTTAGGCGATACAACCCCTTCGGAACTTCCGAATAAGTTCGCGATGTCTGTCCGGATGCCCATCGGAGTCATGGCGGCGATCACCCCGTGGAATTTCCCCATGGCAATTCCCTCCTGGAAAATCATACCTGCCCTGGTAGCGGGAAACACCATCATCTTCAAACCTTCCCAATACACGCCAAAATCTGCATACAACCTGGTGAAGGTATTAGAAAAGGCAGGACTCCCTCCGGGGGTGATCAACTTGGTCTTCGGAGCTGGCAGTGAGGTGGGGGACCCCATACTTGAGGACAGGCGAGTGGCTGCCATCACCTTTACGGGTTCTAACCCTGTGGGCACCTCCATTGCTGAACGGGCTCCCAAAACCAATAAGCGAATCAGCCTGGAGTTAGGAGGAAAGAATGCCATCATTATCTTGGAAGACGCTGATTTGGATCTTGCGATAGATCATATCATCTGGTCCGCCTTCGGAACCTCTGGCCAGCGATGCACGGCAGCGAGCCGGATCATCGTTCAAAAACCCCTCCTCAAGGATCTGACCGAAAGAATCGTGGAGAGAGCAAAGTCCCTTCGCCTGGGGAATGGTCTCGAACCCAAGACGGAGATGGGACCGGTGATCAATTCGGAGCAACTGAGGAAGATCCATCAGTACACGGGGGTGGGGAAGGGGGAGGGGGCAACCCTCCTCTGCGGGGGTGAGATTGCCAAAAACGGGGAACTGGCGAAAGGATATTTCTATAAGCCCACGGTCTTTGGAGATGTAAAGCCCAATATGCGAATTGCCCAGGAAGAGATCTTCGGACCCACGACCGCCATCATTCCCGTGAATTCTCTCGAAGAGGCGATTGAGGTGAACAATTCCACGGAGTTCGGCCTTTCAACCGGTATCTTCACAGAGGATGTGAACAATGCCTTCATTGCCATGCGGGACATCTACACCGGGATCATCTATATCAATGCAGGAACCATTGGGGCTGAGGTCCACCTCCCCTTTGGAGGGACGAGGGGGACAGGAAATGGGCATCGTGCGGCAGGGCAAACTCTCCTCGACGAGTGCACGGAGTGGAAGAGTATCTTTGTGGATTACTCCGGAAAGCTTCAGAAGGCGCAGGCGATTGATTGAAAAGACGGTTAAAAGGTTAAACGGTGAGTGGTTAAATCGATCGTTCCAACCATTTAACCGTTTAACTATTTAACAATTCAACCAATGCATAGACGGGTTTTGATCATGGGAGCGGGGGGGAGGGAATTTCATAACTTCAATACCTATTTTCGAGGAAAAGAGGAATTTGAAGTCTTAGCCTTCACCGCCGCTCAGATCCCCAATATTTCGGATCGAAGATACCCCCGGGAACTGGCAGGTCCCCTCTATCCCCAGGGCATTCCCATCTACCCAGAATCCGAACTCTCTGAGCTCATCCAGAAAAAGAAGATAGACGTGGTGGTCTTTGCCTACAGTGATGTCCCCCACTCAACGGTAATGCATAAGGCTTCAAAAGCCCTCTCCGCAGGTGCGGACTACCTTTTGATGGGTCCTCACTCCTGCATGCTTTCCTCAAAAAAACCCGTCACTGCAATCTGCGCGGTAAGAACGGGAGCAGGAAAGAGCCAGACGACCCGCAGGGTCTCCAAGATATTGAAGAAGAAGGGGAAGAAGGTGGTCGTGGTGAGGCACCCGATGCCTTACGGCGATCTAAAAAAACAGGTCTGTCAGAGGTTCGCATCCCTCGAAGACCTAAACAAGTATTCCATGAGCATTGAGGAAAGAGAGGAGTATGAACCCCATCTACTTGCCGGAACGGTGGTGTATGCAGGTGTGGACTATCAGAAGATATTAAAAAAGGCAGAGAAGGAGGCAGAGGTCATCCTCTGGGATGGGGGGAATAATGACTTCCCCTTTTTCAAGCCCGATCTACTGATCGTGGTTGCGGATGCCCTCCGACCCGGCCATGAGAGACGTTATCACCCCGGAGAGACGGTATTGAGGATGGCGGATGTCGTTGTCATCAATAAGGTAGAGATGGCTTCACGAGAGGATGTTTCAACAGTGCGAAAGAACATCCAAGAGATGAACCCGAAGGCGACGGTCATTGAGGCCCATTCTCCAATCTTTGTTGAAAATGAAAGTCTCATCAGGGGAAAGAAAGTCTTGGTCGTAGAGGATGGACCCACCCTCACCCATGGAGGGATGTCTTACGGGGCTGGGGTTGTGGCGGCACGGAAGTACGGAGCAGAGGAGATCTTGGATCCCCGACCCTATGCTGTGGGGTCCATCCAAAAAATCTTTGAGGAGTACCCTCATACGGGCGCCCTCCTTCCGGCTATGGGGTATGGGGATGAACAATTGAAAGAGTTGAAGGAGACCATTCGAAAAACCCCCTTCGAAACCCTCATCATCGCCACACCGGTAGACCTGGTGAAGGTCCTGGGTCTTTCCAAGCCTTCTGTCCGGGTTCGATATGAATTGGAGGAAGTAGGGAATCCGGACCTGGAAGCGGTTCTGGGGGATTTTCTCAAAAAGATTTAGCCTGATTAAAAGACCAATAGAGAATAAATAGTGATGAAAGTATATGTGGACACCTCTGTATTTGGAGGATGCTTTGATGCTGAATTTGAGGAATGGTCGAACAAACTGGTTGAAGAGTTTAAATTGGGTCTGAAAGTTGCTGCAATATCAGATTTGACATTAAAAGAACTGGAAGAAGCCCCGCAAAATGTTAATCGCTTATTTGAAGAAATACCAGAAGAAAATAAAGAATATGTAATCTTGGATGATGAGGCAAAAGTATTGGCACAAAAATATATAGAGGAAGATGTGGTCAGTGATGAATCCTTGGTAGATGCACAGCATATAGCTATAGCATCGGTTAACAGGGTTGACGTTTTAGTCAGTTGGAACTTTAAACACATAGTGAATTTAACTAAAATCAGGCTTTACAATGCTGTAAATCTTAAATATGGGTATCCACTCTTAGAAATAAGAAGTCCAATGGAGGTGATTTATGGAAAATAAAAAAATTGATGCAGTAAAGATGATGAGAAAAATACGGGAGAAGTTGAGTCGAATCTATGCGAAAGACCCTGAAAAGGAGAAAAGGGATTTGGAAATCGTCAGAAAAAAATACGGGATGAAGGATAAAATGATCAGCGAGCACTTCCGAAAATAGAGTGTATTTCATGAAATAGGAGACTTTCCTCAGTTTCTCATTAGTTTCCCTAATCTTAATGTAAATATTGTAAGAGGTGAATAATGGCAACAGCAAATGAACTTCATCCTGCGTTCCAGCACAATACCTACCTGTTTCGCAGGAAGGTATTGAAGTTATTTGGGGGTGCATTTCATGTGTATGATGAGAGAGGAAATCTTATTTTCTATTCAAAACAAAAGGCATTTAAATTAAGGGAGGACTTTCGTATCTATTCCGATGAAAGCATGAGGCAAGAACTTTTGGCAATAAAGACTCCTCAGATTTTTGATTTCGGAGCAACATATAATGTTCAGGATTCGACGACGAGAGCACCTGTCGGTTCAATAAAACGAAAAGCTATAAAATCCCTTTTTAAGGATGAATGGACATTCCAGTCCAATGAGGGGCAAAAAATAGGAACCTTAACTGAAAAAAGCTTAGCAGGCGCACTCTTAAGCAGGTTCATCAAACTGATACCGCAATCATACATTATCTTCTCATATGACGGAAGGGTGGTTGCTGAGATCCAACAACATTTCAATCCATTTATTCTCAAATACAGCATGAAACTATTGACCCATGAACCCCTAATCGACCGAAGACTCCTCATCTCAGCAGGAATCCTTCTTGCAGGTATTGAACGGAGACAAGATTAAATACAATAAATGAAATAAGGAAGATTTACAGTTTTGATGTTGCAATTTGCAACATCAAAGCGTCGGACTCCTCTTGCCTGAGTTGGAAGGCAAAATCTTCTGGAAAGCGGTCCATGTTGCGCCGAACCTGCTGGTTCAGACGAGTTGTAGTTTCGCCGTACAACTCGGCCAGGTCGGAATCGAGCATGACCTTGTGGCCACGTATGAGAAAAATCCGCTGCTCGATCATCTCGACCGGAATCGGCAGGTTTTCGGCGGCTGATCGGGATAGTTTTTTGGCCACGGAGGAGTTCGAGGATTAACGATAGGGGGTAAAGAGGTCACAAATTGGCACCTCAAACGGAACTGCTGCATTGCAATTTTCTTTAGTCGCATTAGGGATTGGTAAAGAATATGAGGTAATAACGGTTCCTAATACATATATAGCAACTTTATTGGCTATCTCAAACACTGGTGCTAAGCCGGTTTTAGTTGATGTTGATGAAAAAACAATGTTAATTGATATTAATAAAATAGAAGGTGTTATTACAGAAAAAACCAAGGCAATTATTCCGGTTCATCTTTATGGGCAGATGGCAAATATGGGTAAAATAAGTAAAGTTGCAAAAAATTATAGGTTATTTGTCATAGAAGACGCTTGTCAAGCGCATTTAGCTAGGTACAATAATAAATTACCCGGAAGTTTGAGTGAGACTGCATGCTATAGTTTTTCCCCAAACAAAACTTTTGGAGGAATAGGAGGTGGAGGAATGGTTATAACAAAGAGCAGAAAATTAGAT